>JAISDD010000054.1 GCA_031265005.1 Syntrophomonadaceae bacterium
TCCTCGGTTTTTTAAAAATTGAAATATAAAAATTCCGTCACTTTAGTTAAACTAAGTATGCAAATCACTGCCACAGCTATTATCAAACCAGCGTTTATTAGGCTTGGTTTAAAACTGTCTTTCATTTGAATGGAGTTCTTTCCTATTGCTGCCGCCATTATCCCGCCTCCTAAACATAACAATATCTGCAAGATATAACCGCTATTTTCATTGAAACCCCATGAGACTATAAAACGATTAATAAATTCCCAGGCAGTAAAGTGTCCTGACCAATAAAAACTGTTGAAGCCAAACATGCTTTTTATTATTTTTACAGCGCTGGCGCCATCGGCGGCTCGGAAAAATACCCAAGCCAGATTAACAAAATTGAAGGTAATAAACCAGCTTAAAACCAGCGGCATTTTTATTTTGGTTTTCGCCCACAGTCTGTGAACCATCAAAGCCGCTCCATGCATACAGCCCCATAATACGAAAGTCCATCCCGCTCCATGCCAAAGCCCCACCAAAAAAAAGGTCGTCAATAGGTTAAAGTAAGTATTCAACTCACTTTTACGGCTTCCGCCGCAGGGAATATAAAAATAATCCCGAAAAAAGCGCCCTAAAGTAATGTGCCAGCGCCGCCAAAAATCTTGAATATTTACAGCCTTATACGGTGAAAAGAAATTAATGGGCAAATCAATATTGAAAAGCATAGCGGCGCCTAGAGCCATATCGGTGTAAGCGCTGAAATCAAAATACAGCTGCAAAGTGTAAGACAAAGACGTTATCCACGCTTCCCCGCAAGACAAGGCCAAAACCTGTTCAAATCCTTGATCAGCCCATACAGCAAAGGTATCAGCCAAGTATACTTTCTTCCCTAACCCGATAAAGAACAAAAATATTCCCGGCGCTAAGCTGGTAAAATTCAGTCTCCGCTTTTGGGGATTTGAAAATTGCGGCATTATTTCTTTGTGCTGGATAATAGGTCCGGCCAGTAAATGAGGGAAAAAGGTAACAAACAATCCGTAATTAATAAAACTGTAGTCCTTCGCTTGCTCTCGGTAAGAATCGACTAAATAAGCAATCTGCGTAAAAGTAAAAAAACTTATCCCCAAAGGTAAAATAATACTAGGTATAGTTACATCCGCATCCGCCAGTTTGTTGAGGTTATCTATAAAAAATCCGGCGTATTTATAATAACTCAGCAAAGATAAATTAAATATGACGCCTAAGACCAGCGCGGCTTTCCTGTGAGTAATCATAGCGCGGTTTAATACTTGCCCAATTGTGTAATTTACTAGTATGGAAATAATTATTAACGGTAAATATTCTGTATTCCACCAAGCATAAAAAAACAATGAAGCGAGCATAAGCCAGCCGTTAGCCATAACTGGCCAATTCCTCCATTGCAGTAAAAAATATACTAAAAATGTTACAGGTAAAAACAGCAGGATAAATTCGTATGAATTAAAAAGCATAATCTAACACCAGCAAACTATTTTTTATTGATTCATTTTTGTTCGCATTTTCATAGTTCCCGCCTGCGTAAGGTCGGAAATAATATCACGTCCCGGATAGAATTAGAAGCGGTTATCAGCATGACCAAACGGTCAATCCCTATTCCCAAACCTCCGGCGCTGGGCATTCCATATTCCAAAGCGTTTAAAAAATCTTCATCCATCATATGCGCTTCCGCGTCTCCTCTGCTGCGTTTGTCCGCTTGTCTTTGAAAACGCTTACGCTGGTCCAAAGGATCATTCAACTCCGAAAAAGCGTTGGCCAGCTCTCTTTGCATGATAAAAAGCTCAAAACGATCGGTCAATTCCGGTTTTTCACTGTTTCTCTTCGCTAAAGGAGAAACTTCCACCGGATGTCCGTAAATAAAAGTAGGCTGAATAAGTTTATCTTCCACGCATTGTTCGAATATTTCATTGATGATCTCGCCTCTGCTGCTGTTCGCTTCTACTTTCACCTGTATTTTATCCGCCGCTTGCCGCGCCTGCTCATCGTTGAATATTTGGTCAAAATCCACACCAGCGTATTCTTTGATAGCCTCCAGCATCGGCAGACGCCGCCAAGGCGGAGTAAAATCAATAGTCTGTCCTTCTATTTCGATCAATAAACCTCCGTTTATTTCCGCAATCACCGTACTTATCAAATCCTCTATAAGGTCCATCATCGTCAAATAATCAGCATAAGCTTGATACACTTCTAACATAGTAAACTCAGGATTATGGCGGGTAGATATGCCTTCATTACGAAAACTGCGATTAATTTCGTAAACTTTTTCCAATCCTCCTACCAACAAGCGTTTCAAATATAATTCCGGCGCTATGCGTAAATAAAGCTGCATATCCAAAGTGTTATGAAAGGTTATAAACGGACGGGCGGCAGCTCCTCCAGGAATAGGATGCATCATTGGCGTCTCTACTTCTAAAAAACCACGCTGGTCCAAATAATTTCTGATAGCGCGAATAGTTTTACTGCGTTTAATGAAAACTTCTTTGACCTCGGGGCTTACTATTAAATCCACATAGCGTTGACGATAGCGTAATTCCACGTCTTTTAACCCATGCCATTTTTCCGGTAAAGGAGTTAAAGATTTCGATAAATAGATCAAATCATAAACATGAACGCTTATTTCTCCTTTTTGGGTCCTAAATACTTCTCCTTCAACTCCTAAAATATCTCCTATATCTAATTTTTTGAAAAGCTCATATTTATCTTCTCCTAAATCATTGTGCCGAAAATACAACTGTATGCTGCCGCTCATATCTTGTAAATCAGCAAAACCAGCCTTGCCATGTCTTCTTTTGGACATAATACGTCCGGCCAGTTTTACTTTTTGCCCTTCCCAAGCTTCAAAATTATCCAGTATCCTCCGAGCATCAGTATCACGTTCAAACCGGGGTCCGAAAGGTTCAATACCTGCATCCCGCATTTCTTGCAATTTTTCCAAACGTATCTTTTTTAACTGATTAACATCCGCATTTTCGAGCCCCTCGTGCGACAAAATACGCCCTCCTTCATCAGGTTCATCTCAAAATCATTTTTCCACTCGCAATATTTTATAATTTATAACACCGGCCGGAGCGTCAACTTCTACTATTGAATTCACCGCCTGCCCTAATATTTTTTTACCTACCGGCGATTCGTCAGATATTTTCCCTTCTCTTATTTTGGATTCCACTGACGAAACCAGAACTACATTAAATTCTCTGCTGGTTTTAGTATCCATCAAAGTTACTTTTGACCCTAAAGACACAATGTCAGTACGTATTTCGTTATCTTTCATCAACCGGGCATTTTTTAAAGTTTTTTCCAGAGTAATAATTCGCCCTTCAATAAAAGCTTGTTCATTTTTAGCATCTTCATATTCAGAATTTTCAGATATATCTCCAAAAGCAATCGCTTGTCTTATTCTCTCCGCTACTTCCTCACGTTTGACAGATTTTAAATGTTCCAGTTCATTTTCAAGTTTGTGCAGCCCCTCTTTAGTCAATAAAACTTCTTTATCTTCCGCCATCATTGTTTATCTCCCCTTAACTTTATTCAACGTACTTTAAATTGCGCGAAATTCTATCCCAGATAAAAAAACTTATAAAAGCGAGAATTATTCCCGCTTATAATTAAATGCTAAATCTTTTTTTACTATATCAACCTTTTAATATTTTTTCTACTATCAAGGTATTATAATTAGCTTATCGCGCCTTGTCAAGAAACAACTCCCATAAACATAAATCATACCCAATTTTTTGCAATAATTTAAAATCAACGGCTTTTTTCGGTTCTGCTTTAGTTTTTTCGTTGCCTAAAGAAAAATATCCTGCTTTTA
>JAISDD010000074.1 GCA_031265005.1 Syntrophomonadaceae bacterium
CGCTATTACTCCTGACACGCCGCCGTGCATTAAGCCGAAAGGCTGTAAATGCATTTCGGCAACTTCCATGACACAAACCACTCTTTCTTTTGTATACTCGGTATTTTTGATTCCTAATAGGTCTCCTATAGGGGAAGTCAACGATTGGGGAGGAATTCCGGCCATCTGATTTTACCTCGCTTTAGCTTATTTGACTTAATAATAACATTATCTGCTTTATAAAGCTCTTAAATAGTCGGGACGCAAATATTTAGTGTCTTTGCTGTTGATAATACTGTTTATCATTTTTAAAATTTTCTCTTTGTCTTCCGGAAAACGCCCTTTTATGGGCAAATAATTGGAGGCGTGGTTGCTTCTGAATTCAGCGCCCTGCACATTAAGATGTTCAATCAGAATCCTCATTTCGTCTAAAATTTCAAACGGATACGGCAACTCGAATTTACCTTGTTTCATTCTATTATATAGTTCGGTGGGAGGGTTTAACATTAAGGTTAGGGCGCCTATATAATCGGGATTCATTTCGCTTAAAATTTTTGCTGTATTCAGTTGATGGTTTACCGCTTTAGGGGTTCGGCCAGCGAGCCCTAATAATACTGTTACCGATAACAGTATTCCAGCTCGTCTGATTTTAAGGCCAGCGTTGAGCATTTCATCATAAGTCACGCCTTTGTGGATATCTTTTAAAAGCTCAGGATCACCGGTTTCAACGCCTAAATAAGCTATAGTCAGCCCTATCTTTTTGAGGGCCTCCAAATCTTGGACACTTTTATTTAAAATGCTGTCCGGGCTGGCATAAACGCCCACATGCCGCAGGCTAGGAAAAGATTGATATAAATTAGAAATAATTTCCAAAAGATCGCTGGTTTCCATAGCTAAAGCGTCACCATCACATAAAAAAATTTTGCCTAAATCTCCATAATATTTTTTAGCCATTTTTATGTCGGCGTTGATTTCTTCCAAGGGACGTACCCGGTATTTTTTGTCTTTATACATGCTGCAAAAAATACAGCGGTTATGACTACATCCTACCGTGCATTGCAGTAAATAACTGCGGGCTTCGCTGGGGGGCCTGAATATATTACCTTCATAACGCATTTGTAGTTACCTCCATATATTAGAATTTACGATATTTACTTGAGACTGCCAAAAGGCAATAGGATTTAAAACATTAAAAAGGTTTTGTGATTATTGGTTTTAGAAACTTTTCTTTTTAAAAAATCGGCGCCGTGAAAAATAAAATAGAGCAAAAACAAAATAAAAATCGACAATTTATATAATCCCATACCGATCGCAATGCCTATTATAGCACTTAGCCACAAGCCGGCGGCGGCTACTAATTCCACTTTTTTGGGACTTTCTTGCTCTTTAATTAAAATCAAACCTGTGCCGATGAACCCGATTACCGCTACCACTTGTGCGCCTAATCTAGAAGGGTCGCTGAATACATATACGCTGTACTTACTCAGATATTCCATGGAAATATAGCATACGATCGAAGCTCCCGCGGTGATGACGGCAAAAGTCACTCGTGCCGCTTTAACGGCTTTAATGATAAATGAAACTGTAAACCCGGCTAATAAAGACAGAACCGTATTAAAAATAAACTGCGCCATGATTTCACAAAACTCTGTAATTAGGGGCTTCTTTAGTAATAGTGATATCGTGGGGATGACTTTCTACCAATCCGGCGTTGGTTATCTTAATGAAATGCGGCTTGACTTTCATTTCTTCAATGTTTTTGACTCCACAATATCCCATACCTTGCTTTAAGCCGCCGACTAATTGAAAAATAGTTTCACTGGCAAAACCTTTAAAAGGGACTCGTCCCTCAATGCCTTCAGGAACGAACTTCGACGCTTCTTCTTGAAAGTAACGGTCGCTGCTGCCTTGCATCATAGCGTCCAGGGATCCCATGCCGCGATAAACTTTATAACTGCGGCCTTGTAATATTACGACTTCGCCAGGGCTTTCTTCGGTACCGGCCAGAAGATTTCCTAACATGACCACATCAGCGCCGGCGGCGATAGCCTTAGAAATATCTCCGGAGTACTTAATACCGCCGTCCGCTATTATAGGAATGTCATATTTGGAAGCTACGGCGGCGCAGTCAACAATGGCTGTTATCTGAGGTACGCCAATACCGGCTACTACCCGGGTGGTACAGATAGAACCAGGCCCGATTCCTACTTTTATAGCGTCGGCGCCAGCTTCAATGAGCGCTTCAGTAGCTTCGCCAGTTGCGACATTTCCGGCGATTAAATCAATATCCGGAAATATTTTTTTGATTTTTTTGACTTTATTTATAACATTTAGCGAATGACCATGGGCGGTATCGACTACGATGACGTCGGTGCCTGCTTTTATTAACGCCGCTACACGTTCCATGGTTTCTTTGGAAGTGCTGACCGCCGCGCCGACTAATAGCCTGCCGTGGTTATCTTTAGCTGAATAGGGGTATTTATAATTTTTTTCAATATCTTTGATAGTTATCAAGCCCATAAGTCTGTAACTGTTGTCAACTAACGGCAATTTTTCTATTTTATGCTGGCGCAGTATCTCCATAGCTTGATTTAAATTGGTCCCTACTGGAGCGGTAACCAAAGCTTCACTGGTCATAGCTTCGCTGATGGGGCGGTCAAACTGAGTTTCAAAACGTATATCACGGTTAGTTATGATACCGGTCAATTTATTGTCTTCTGTAGTTATAGGAACGCCTGAAATATGAAAGTGCGCCATAATGTCCAAAGCTTCTCTGATGGTGTTATGGGGCCTCAGTGAAAATGGATCGGTTATGATCCCATGTTCGGAACGTTTTACTCGATCTACCATAGCGGCTTGTTCTTCAATAGGCATATTTTTGTGTATTATACCTATACCGCCTTCTCTGGCAATGGCAATGGCCATGCGGTATTCGGTTACAGTGTCCATGCCTGCGCTGACAATAGGGATATTTAAATTGATTTTTTTTGTTAGGCGCGTTTCGACATTAACTTCGTGAGGTAGAATTTCAGTATATCCAGGAATAAGAAGTACATCATCGTAAGTGAGAGCTTCTTTTTCGAACCTGCCTATCATAAAGTCAGAGCCTCCTTACTATAATTTAAGCTATTATTGTAAACTATTATGTAACAGTTTTCAAGCCTGACTCAGATGTTTAGTAAATTTTTATGATAATTTTTAGTAACATTAATGGTTTGAAAGCTAAAATGAACTGTTTTTCAGCCGCATATTGGTATTGTCAACTTCGACTACTATTACTTCTTTGCCAATTTTTTTTACGGCCTCCCAGGGAATAACCATTTTCTGCCGCTCAGACCAAAAAGTCAGAACATTCCCGCGATTAGGCAGTATGATAGAAATAATGCGACCAGTTTCCTGATCTATAAGCATATCAGATTCTCCAACATTTCCCATCCGCATACCGTCGTATATGTTGATCATTTCTTTTCCGGTAAGTTCGTATAATCGCACGATTCTCCTCCTTAAATATAAGTTTAAGTAAAGGAGCGCATGAGCCGAAAAACAGTGTGTTAAATCACTTACCAGTATGTCCGAAGCCTCCGGTTCCTCGGTCTGTTTCTTCCAAAGCGCCGGTTACTTCACATAATTTAGCTCGTACTACTGGTGAAAATACCATTTGGGCGATACGTTCCCCTTTGAATAAGGTGTATTCTTGCTGGCCGCAATTTATTACAATGATTTTTATTTCTCCGCGGTAATCAGAATCTATGGTACCGGGGCTATTTAGTAAAGTCAGCCCGTGTTTGATAGCTAAACCGCTGCGCGGGCGAATTTGCGCTTCCCATCCGGATGGCACAGCAATAGCAATTCCGGTAGGGACCAAAATACGTTCGCCTGAGCGGATTAAGACAGGGGACGCGATAGCTGCATACAAATCCAATCCAGAAGCTCCGGCCGTCATATAAGCAGGTAAAGGTAAATCTTCAGAATGAAGGCGTTTTATATTTACTTTGACGGTATTATAGTTATTTAGCTCCATAGCGCTATACCCGGCAATTTTTTTCAAAAGAATGATATATATGAGTTAAAATATTTTCGCTTCCGATAGCCGCTAAAGATAAAGGTTTTTGTTTGAATAGCAACTTAGCTAGCTCTTGAACCATAGCGGCGTCAACTTTATTAATTTCTGTTACCATTTCTTCCACTGAGACTGCTCGTCCGTACATCAAAATGGATTTCCCCAAACGAGTCATGCGATTGATAACACTTTCCATTCCCAT
>JAISDD010000094.1 GCA_031265005.1 Syntrophomonadaceae bacterium
GGGCTTGATAATGTTTGGTTCCACGACTTACGCCGGACATTTGGATCTATTCTGGCACAGGCGGGAGTTCAGATATTTTATATTTCCAAAATTATGGGACACGGCAATGTGCAGATAACAGCTAAAATATATGCACATTTATTGCCTGAGAATCTTCAAAACGCAGTAGGTAAAATTAAGCTATAGTATTCTTGGATTTAACAAAGTGCTTGTAGCAACAAATATTTCCTTTTTGGTTTAAAAAATATTTTCCCTGAACCGGATTGGCTAAAAAAGGGTAAATGTCTGTATACATATCACCGCCTCGCTCTTTCCGCCCGCTGCCGCGTGCTCCCTCAACCGCTCCGGCTTGTTTTATGCGCCTTTTTGAAGTAAAAGAACAGACAGGAAACATTAATAATATTTCCTTTTTAAACCGCCAAATTTAGAAACCCAAGCTCCCGAGAGATTATACCGTGTATGTATGCATAAGCAGGATTGAGAGGGATTTTGAAAAAAGCGAGCCTATGGATTTACGTTATAATTATAGCATGAATAATAATTCCGATGAAACACTGGCTGGAAAATTTTCATTTAAATTATTCCGCAAATGAACTGTGAATATGAAGGACATCACCCATTTAGGTGAATTCTTTGAGCGTTCCTGCTCATAACACGCTATAATTTTCCGGGAGTTCAGGTTAGAAAGCCAAAAAACTACTATCGGCAATGCGATAAATAATGTTTAGTGATGTCCGGTCTATGATGGTCTAACATTTCACCAGTGGCGATAAGGGCTTCCGCTTCTGTCATACCAGACGCGCGGCAGTCATTGTAAAATTCCCATGCGCGATCGTACCTCCAACCGTGCGCGCCCAGAATCCTATCTCCTGCGGCGGCTTCCGCTTTATGAAGCCAGCGGTTGTAAGTGCTGTCATCCACATGTAATACGCCGCCATGAGCCGCCTTGTAATCATTGATGAGCCTAATTGTTTTGTCTGACAAATAGTTACCGTGTATTGTGCTGCCCAATTGTCCTGCCTTAGTTTTGTATCTCATAACATTGTCGTTGATTTGGGTTTTTCCTGTAGGGGTCATAAGTCGTCCAACGGCGGCACGGGTGCCAGATTCATAATATACTCGGCTAACGATGTAAGATTTATAGGCATTATCATTTTTTGTTTTATCCGCTATATTTTTCAATGCTTTTAACACTTTTGCAGGGTTAATGTGATTTTTAGGCTTAAAAGTTGTTTCTTTGGGTTGCTTAGGCGGGAGAGCGGCAGCGCAAATTGTCCTAATTTCAGCAATACGATTCTCTTCGCCATAAGTTTTTACCGCTGTAGCGTATTTAGTTATGTATCCCGCTATATTTTGTGTAGTTCGCCGTTCTAGCCCTACAAACCGTTCAGACAGATAATCTTTTATAATGTTGTTGGATATATCCTTACTGATATCGAATTTGTTTATCGACCTGCCGCTGATGCTGTGTGCGTATTGCGCTAGTCGTAACCACTCATCCCGTATCTGGTCAGAGGTTTTATATCCGTGTGCGCCCATACGTTCCGCTAAATTTGTGGTGGTACCTTTAAGCCTTTCATCATTACTTATTTCACCGGATTTAACTCGTTTTTTATCATCACGAACCTTTTTATAAAACGCTTGTTTTACTTCTTTTTTACTCTCCCCACGATGATCAATTATTTTAAATAACTCATGCACCTGATGCGCTAAACTTCCTCTCATAAATTCACCTTTTGATAATTTAAGCCCCGTGATTTTTTTTAAAAAGTGTAATCATAAACACTTCCCCGAGTTTTTAATAAAAATTGAACCCAGAAAAAACAATAATATTGGTATTATTCTCCACAAGGAGATGAATAAAGATATTGCCCATAGTTAGAGGGCGTGGTTATAAAAAATATTATAAAGGTACTGTTCCCCGATATTTCGAATCCCGAAATTGGCGGAGAATGATAGACACAGCGCTTAGCACTGTTTGACCCTAGTATTTATAGCTAGGGGTAGCCAACCATATAAATATAGCTGACCCAAAGGTATAAGGATAAGACAGCCGACAAGAATATTAGTTCAGCGCCTTTCACTGTCTCACTTTCGGAGACAGTGAAAGGCTTGCAAATACAGTGTAAAAGGGTGTTTAGCGGTAGCGGTTACGCAAAGATAATCGTATTATATGATACGATTATATCAGGCCACTCTTGAACCATATAGCAAGCGAAAAAGGAATAACGCCTATATTACGTCCTCGCCCCGATTGCTCCTGTCGCTATAACAACCCAGTAACGATATATTTTTCACGCCCGATCGTGAATAAAGCCTGTCCACAAGGCATTTGAAAGATTCGGCTGTCGCTTTAAACGATCCTTTTCTATGATCACCTAAAGTGCGTTTCCCGGCACCCCCGCAAAAAAACATAAAAAAACGAAAACGCCTTTGTTTACTATACATGTTATCTGTTTCACCGCAAGCATTTTTTTCAAAGTGTCGTAAAAAAATATTGTCACAAAAAGGATCATTTAAAACGACATTTACTTAACTGATTATATAACGCAGGAAACCTTGAAAGAAGCCTCTGAACGCGAATATTATTGTCCGAAAAATGGACGAAAAGCAATGGAGGTTGCTATTTATGAAACG
>JAISDD010000158.1 GCA_031265005.1 Syntrophomonadaceae bacterium
TTTATTATCAACACCCGGCTCAAATTAAATAAAGGCGAAAAACTTAGTACTTCCAATAAACTTTCCGGGCTCATTTCATCTCCGTAATTCACCACTATTTCCGGCTCATCATTCGTATCTTTTTGTAAATCAGCGATCAATTTATCTATATTTTCATCGATTAAAAATTCTTCCGTTCCATAAATAAAATAAAAATAATCCATCTTGGAAGCTCCTTTTTTTAAGCAACATTTATTATAATTATTATATTATTTTTGACCGCCGTTCACCAGAAAGCACTTTTACCATAATTTAAAATTTAACCTTATATTGTACCATGAAATATTTTACAATTATTGTCAAATAATATTGACATCCCCGCAAATGAATACTAGTATTGTATACAAAGTTAAAGTAAGGAGGTTTCATAATGAATTTCGAACAAATTAAATACGAAGTAGCTGACCGTATACTCACCATCACTTTAAATCGTCCCGAAAATATGAACGCTTTTACGAGACAAATGGTAAACGAGATTATAGAAGCTCTCGACCGCGCGGAAAAAGACCCTGACATCAGAGTAATCGTTGTTACCGGTTCTCCTGCCGGCAGAGCATTTTCCGCCGGCTCCGATTTATCCTCCAAAGGCGGCAATACTTTTAATTATTCAGAAACCACGATCGAAGACCATCGCGATGGAGGAGGAGTTTTAGCTCTGCGTCTTTTAGAATCAAAAAAACCCATCATAGCGGCTATGAATGGATCCGCTGTAGGCATTGGTCTTTCTATAACTTTTCCTATGGATATCAGGGTCATTGCCGATAACGCTAAACTAGGCATAGTATTTGTCCGGCGCGGTATCGTCATAGACGCTTGTTGCAGCTGGCTTCTGCCACGTCTGGTCGGCATGGGCAAAGCTTTGGAATGGTGTCTTTCCGGCAGGATTTTTACCGCTCAGGAAGCCTTAGAAAACGGTTTAGCCAATTACGTGGTTCCTCCTGAACAAGTATTACCTAAAGCTTACGAACTAGCTCGAGAAATCGCTGCTAACACCGCGCCTGTATCAGTTGCTATGGTGCGTCAGATGCTTTTAAGATTAAATTCCGCCCATCATCCCATGGAAGCTCACAGAATCGAATCCAAGATGTTTTATTGGCTGGGGCAACAAGCTGACGTCCAAGAAGGGATCGCCGCTTTTAAGGAAAAACGCGCTCCTCAGTATAGTATGGATCCCAGCCGGGACACTCCGCCGTTTTATCCTTGGTGGGAAGAACCTCCGTTTAAAGAATAAAGAACGTCCAGCCTGCGGTGTGAAATTAAAAACGCTTTAACATCACAGGTTTTTTATAAAAAATTTTTTTACAGAGTTGCTGTTACTGCGTTTTTTAGGTAATAATTTTTGTTAGATTTTGTGAAAATTGTTAATAATATATACATGTGTGATGTTGCCTTAATAAAATTTTGTTGAATTTTCTTATAAAAAGCTAATTATATTTTTTTATTTTTACGAAATAAGTATCATAAGATTTTTGTTGTCAATAAAATGTATCCATATGTAAAATCAGCTGCGATTTGTAAAATGTTGTCAATGTTATTTTGCAGTCTTTTAATTCTGTATGGGAGTTTGTTAAATGAAAAAAGAATTTTTAATTTTTATAGTTTTGATAAGCATAGCCGCTATTATTTCTGGTGCTACTATGGCTTTGATAAGCAATTTCCCAAGCATAAACGAATATTTACAAAGAGCAGCAGAAGCAGAAAATATTCCGCCAGCTGAAAACAATGCCAGTGATGCGAAAGTATCTGAAACTACACCTTCAAGGTATTTGATCAGTTATGAAGATGATGGTAGCGATCAAATATTGACTCCCTATGAGCAAGAGGAAATCATAGGGATGTTACAGCATTTAGGCGCTGATGTAAGCGATGATTTTTTTGCTGATATTCAAGCTTATCAAAACCAGAATTATTTATCAAACAACGGTCTGCTTACCCAAGAAACTTTAGAATTAATCATAAAACAAATGACTGAAAAACAACTTGCCAGCAGCAATTATTTTTATTAGACGTATGTTGCCCTTTACAGGTTAAATATTATTTGATTTTAACTATGCCTTGATATACGCATCCACGCAAAGTATCAATGGTTATAAGCTGGTTGTCCTGTAAAATTTTTGTTGCGTTTTTGGCTCCTACTAATACTGGGATATTAGCATTAAGCCCTAAAATCGCAGCATCAGAAGTCAATCCTCCTTCTTCCGCGACCAGAGCTTTTATCATCGGCAAGTAACGGACAAAATCAGTATTAGCGCTGACAGTTACTATTATGTCTTCGTTTTCCACCTTTTCGAGATCTTCTTTACTCTTAATTATTTTTACTTTTCCGCTGACCGGTTCGGTTCCTATACCAGTACCATGAAATAATATTTCAGCCACCACTTGAACTTTCATCATATTGGTAGCTCCTGAAACACCGACCGGCATACCGGCTGATAAAACTATTTTCTCCCCAATTTCAACATACTCTAAGTCTAAAGCCCGCTGAACCGCGTCGTCAAAAAAGCTGTCACTGTTTTTGTGATCTGAGATCAGGATGGGATATACTCCCCAGACTATAGTTAATTTATTAATGTTTTCTTCTTTGGGAGTGGCCGCTATAATAGTTGCTTTAGGACGATATTTGGACAGCATTTTAGAAGTATAGCCGCTATTCGTTATACTTATAATAGTACCTATGTCTAAACTCAAAGCCGTAGAGCAACAAGCATAGCTTATAGCGTCAGTTATGGAAATACCTTCTTTAATATATTTTTTTCGTAATGTATCTTCATAAGGGAAAGATTCTTCAACGCGCTCAGCTATACGGGACATAGTCCGGACTACTTCCACAGGGTATTGGCCTTTCGCTGTTTCTCCGGACAGCATGATAGCGTCAGCGCTTTCAAAAACGGCGGTAGCTATATCAGAAACTTCGGCTCTGGTCGGACTCGGATTCGTTATCATCGACTCCAGCATTTGCGTGGCCACAATAACTGCTTTTCCTGACTGAGCGCATGTCTGTATAATTCTTTTCTGAACCAGAGGAACTTCTTCAGCCGGTATTTCCACTCCCAAATCACCCCGCGCCACCATAATTCCATCGGCGACTTTTATAATTTCATCCAGATTATCTACTCCTTGGCGGTTTTCAATTTTAGCGATAATATCTATATCAGCGCCCCTGTTTTCTAACAGTTTTCTTATCTCTAAAACATCCTGCGCTTTGCGTACAAAAGACGCGGCAATAAAATCTACGCGCTGCTCAATAGCAAATAAAATATCTTCCTTGTCTTGTTCGCTCATAAACGGTATGTCCAAAACTATTCCCGGAACGTTTATCCCTTTGTGTTCGCCTAATTCGCCTCCGTTCACGACCTGACATACAATATCGGTTTTAGTAATATTTTCAACTGTAAGTCTAATCAAACCGTCGTCTATCAAAATAATGTCGCCTGGCTTAACATCATTTATCAACCTCCGGCAAGTAACACTGACTTTTGCTTCGTCACCCGCAACCGGAAGGGTAGTTAAATTAAAATTCAACCCTTTTTGTAAAATCACCCGCCCGTTTTTTAAAGCGCCGGTACGAATTTCCGGTCCCTTGGTATCCATCATTAAACCAACAATCTTTCCCTGCTTAGCCGCAGCTTTCCGCACTAAAGCAATTTTTTCAGCATGATCGCCGTGTCCGCCATGCGAAAAATTAAACCTGGCTACATTCATACCGGCTTCTATCATTTGCTCCAGCACCCCCACATCAGAGCTGCTCGGCCCAATGGTTGCTATGATTTTAGTTTTTCTCATCTGAGCTTAATTTTTCCTTTCCTTCTTCAAGTATCAAGTCGCCAATACATGAGCTAAAGAAATCAAATCATTTCTCACTTGTTTGCTTTTTTTCAGGGTTTGTTCCAAAGAAACCGCTTCCACATTGTAACCGCCGCCTGCTATCATTACATTTTTTCGGCCTTCGTTTATATTATCCACCGCTGCTTTACCCATAACCGAAGCTAAGATACGGTCCGCCGCCGAAGGCGTCCCTCCTCTCTGGATATGGCCTAAAATTATAACTTTCACTTCCATTCCAGTTTGCTCAGCTAAAAATTCTTTAATCTCATAAGCTGGACCCGCGCCTTCAGCCACTAAGATAATGCTGTATAACTTCCCCCGTTGAACTCCCTGTTCAATTTTATTTACTACTTCTCGCAGATTATTATTTATTTCAGGGATTAAAATCGATTCGGCTCCGCCTGCTACTCCGGCGCTTAAAGCAATTTCGCCGCAATGCCGGCCCATGACTTCGATTATAAAAACTCTGCCGTGGCTGGAAGCAGTGTCCCTTATCCTGTTTATAGCCTCCAGGATAGTGTTTACAGCCGTATCAAAACCGATAGAAACGGTTTCCGCAATATCATTATCAATAGTAGCCGGGATCCCTATTACATTTATACCTAATTTTGAAATCTCCCATCCTCCGGTCAGACTTCCGTTACCACCGATAATCACTAAATTGTCTATCTTTTTGCGCTGCAAATTATGATAGGCAGTAATGCGCCCTTCTATTTCCATAAATTCACTCGACCTCGAAGTTTTCAAAATCGTACCGCCCCTGTGGATAATGTCAGCTACAGAACCTAGCTTCATATCCACCCAATTTCCCTGTATCAGTCCTTGTAATCCGTGCAAGACGCCAAAAACTTGGAAACCCGAGTATAGTCCGGCTCTGACAACCGCCCGAATAGCAGCGTTCATTCCTGGAGCATCGCCCCCGCTGGTTAATACCGCTATCTTATCCAAAACCGCCGCCTCCTATAAAAAAAGCTGGGAGAAAAATATATTATATTTTTCTCCCAGAAACTTATATTAATGCATCATCAAAAACAAAATATTTTTTGATCCCACATTTTTTAATTATAAATTACAGCCGCTTAATGTTTTATATCTTCCATAAAATTCCTAAGCATACCAAACATTGTTCTGGCCGCACAATTTTACCAAGGCGTGTTTTAAATCTAAGCACGGTTTTACCTTAAACCGCTCATCCAAAACAATTGCGTGCTTGTTGGGCAGATTGACAACTACTTCCGACTCACCCCGGTATTGCGATAAAACATGTAAAACCTTTCCTTGAATATTATCATTTTCATTATCGGCTCCAATGCGTATAAATATCTTGCTTACAGCCTCAGGCATAGCCATTATTTTCTTTAATATTAATTTGGGGCTCTCATCCTGCAAATCGTAAATACCTTCCGCCACAACCACAGATTCCGGCTGAATTGCCGTCCCGAATTTCCTTAAAACTTGAGGGAAAGCTATTACATCTAACTTACCGGTGAAATCCTCTAATTTAAACTGAGCGTAAGCTTCTCCTTTTTTGCTGACTTTGCGGTTTAAATTCAGAATTATTCCCGCTATCCTTATATACTGGCCGTCATTATGGCTGCTAAGTTTTTCAACGGCATGCGTTATTAAAAGCGGCCAGGATTCTTTGATCTGATCCAAAGGACTGCCGGAAATATAAAATCCTAAAACTTCTTTTTCCCGGTTAAGCTTTTCCTGTACCGGAAATTCGCCTTTGATTTTTACAACCGGCTCTTCCAGCATTAATTCTTCCGCGCCGAACAAAGACACTTGCCCGCTCTGATCTTCCTGTTTTTTCAAAGCCGCTATATCCAAGCACTTATCCATGACAGACAATCCTTCTTTACGGCTAATCCCCAGCTCGTCAAAACATCCGGCGACAATCATATTTTCCATCATTCGCTTGTTTATCTGCCCTAGGTCAATCCGACAGCAAAAATCAAAAATCGAGAGAAACGCCCCTTGTTTTCTTAATTGAACTATACTTCTCACGGCATTATATCCTACATTTTTAATAGCACCCAAGCCAAAACGGATATCAGCGCCAACAGCGGTAAAGTTCTCATAGCTTTCATTTATCGAAGGCGGCAAAATTTTGATCCCTAAACGCTGACATTCTTTCAAATAATAAACTATCCGGTCTTGATTATCGATAACGCTGCCTAAAAAAGCGCACATGTATTCAGTCGGGAAATAAGCTTTCAAGTAAGCGGTCTGAAAAGAAATAAGCGCATAAGCGGCGGAATGCGATTTATTAAAACCATACCCAGCAAAGCTTTCCATCAAATCAAATAAACGTCCGGCAATATCTGCATTTACCTGATGTTTTCTCGCTCCGCTTATAAAATGATCCCTCTGCGCTATGATTTCCTGCGGCTTTTTTTTGCCCATGGCCCGCCGCAAACCATCCGCCTCTCCCATCGTAAATCCCGCTATTTGCCCGGCTATCTGCATTACCTGCTCCTGGTAAAGTATGACCCCGTAAGTTTCCTGTAAAATATTTTCTAAACTGGGATGCAAGTATTCAATAGGCTGACGGCCCTGTTTGCGGTTTATAAAATCTTCCACCATGCCGCTTCCTAACGGTCCCGGCCTGTACAAAGCAATTACCGCCACAATATCCTCAAACCGGTTAGGTTTCATTTCGGCTAAAATTCTTCGCAAGCCGTCACTTTCCAGCTGAAACACCCCTACTGTCTTTCCTGACGACAACAGGTCATAGACTTTTTTATCATCCAGTTTCAAATTGTCTAAATCTACTTTGATACCTTTGGTTCTGGCAATTATATCAACCGCGTTATTCAAAACCGTCAAAGTGCGCAGCCCCAGAATGTCCATCTTCAGAAGCCCTATTTCTTCAACTGTCTCCTTAGTGTATTGGGTTATAACATGTCCGTCGCTGGTTTTTTGCAAAGGCAGCACCCGCTGCAGTTCCTCACTGCCGATTACTACCCCTGCCGCATGCATGGAAGCGTGGCGCGGCATTCCTTCAATAGCTTTGGCGATATCAATAATACGTTTCGTTTGATAATCAGTCTCATATGCCCTTATTAAATCAGGAACGGCTTCTAAAGCGCGGTCTATAGTTACCCCTATAGCGGCCGGTATCATCTTGGCAATGCGGTCCACAATCGCATAAGAAACATCCAAAGCTCTCCCTACGTCTTTTATAGCCGCCCGCGCCGCCATAGTTCCAAAGGTTATGATCTGGGCCACATTTTCAGCTCCGTATTTTTCAACAATATAATTAATAATGCGATCGCGGTTTACAAAGCAAAAATCCACATCAATGTCAGGCAAAGACACCCGTTCGGGATTTAAAAACCTTTCAAAAATTAATCCGTATTTCAATGGATCTAAACTGGTTATTCCTAAAACATAAGAAACTAAACTGCCAGCCGCGGAACCTCTTCCCGGTCCTACCGGAATCTGATTTTTTCTGGCCCAGCTGATCAGGTCAGCTACAATCAAAAAATACCCGGCAAACCCCATCTCGATGATAATTTTCATTTCATATTCTAATCTCTGCCTGGATTCTATTTCGTCATCAGGATATTTTTCCTGGTAGCGCAAATAAACTAAATCCTTAAAATAAATTTCCGGATCTTGCCCCGAAGGCACTATAAACTGGGGTAATAGAAATTCTTCAAAATTGAATTCCACATTACACTGCTCGGCAATTTTCAAAGTATTATCTAAAGCTTCCCAAGCGTCAGGAAACAATTCTTCCATTTCTGCGCGGCTTTTCATATAAAAATGATTCCCGGGGAAGCGCATACGCTTTTCATCAGTCACCACCGAACCGGTCTGAATACACAGCAATATGTCATGCACTTCCGCGTCGGCGGCATTAAGATAATGAATATCGTTACTGGCAACTAACGGTATGCCTAACTCCCGGCTTATTTTCACCAAACCTTCATACGCTGTTTTTTCTTCGGGAATATGATGGTCTTGCAGTTCCAAGTAATAATTATCATGACCAAACAAATTCTCATAATAAGAAGCTGTTTCCAAAGCCCCCGCATAATCTCCGGTCAGCAATTTTTGAGGCACTTCTCCCGCTATGCACGCAGACAAAGCAATTAAGCCTTGATGATACTCTTCCAGCAATTGCCTGTCAACGCGCGGTTTATAATAAAAGCCTTCCAAAAAAGAACGGCTTACCAGTTGAATCAGGTTTCTATACCCTTCCTGATTTTTACATAAAAGAATCAAATGGTACATAGCGTCATCTATGCGGGCTTCTTTGTCAAAACGGCTGCGCGGAGCCACATAAACTTCACAGCCAATGATCGGTTTTATCCCGCAGCGTTTTGCCGCTTTATAAAAATCAATCGCGCCATACAATACTCCGTGGTCGGTGATCGCGACCGCAGGCATGTCTAATTCGCGGGCTTTATCCACCAGCTTATTTATACGGCTTGCCCCGTCCAGCAAACTATATTCCGTATGAGTGTGCAGATGCACAAAACTTTTACCCATAATCGTCTCCTGTATGTAAAAGGACATATCCATAAAGCTTTATAAATCATTAATAAATACAGCGTCTGGCCATGTCCATCCGTATCAATATTATTTTTCGTTTCTTTCTTTTAATCGTTTGGCCACCATTCCGCCTACTTGACCGCAAACTTTATTGCTCAGAACTCCCCATCCTTTATCCTGAACCAAGTCCCACACGCCTAATTCTTTAGCAATTTCTATTTTCAGTAGATCCCGTTCAGTCAAAGGCTTAGATTTTCGGGCTGTCATCCGCTTTCTCCTTTACTAAATTATAAATTACTTAGGATAGCCGTTACATAAAAAATCGTATAGCTCCTCTATATCCCCGTGCCAATCAGGTATAAAACCTTTATTTCTTTCGATAAGCATGTTTTCCACCAGAAAAGTTTTCATGCCCGTAGAACCGGCAACTAAATCTTCTCCGGAATCATTTCCGATCATCAGGCAACGTTGGGGGCTTACTTTTAGGATATCAGCTATCTCTAAATAATATTCAGGAAAAGGTTTGCAATAATGCATGATTTCATAGGAGGTAATCAAATCAAAAGAATACTGCTCTATTCCTGCCCAGCGTAATCGTTCAGTGATGGCTTGCAGAGGGAAAACGGCATTGGTAGCGATTGCTACTTTTGTTCTTTTTTTGAAAGCTTCTTTTACAATTTCAGCCGCTATATCAAACGTACGGCATCTGAATTGTAATTTAGGAAAACAATATTCATAAAAATAGTTAAAGAATCTTTGGCTGTCCGCCATCTTATAATCCGAGCGCTTTAAAAAAGCCTCCCAGAATGTTTCTTCATTGGTAGCCTTACCATCCTGGCTGTTCATCATTACATCAGTCGCGGTAATTATTTGGGCCACCAGCTCTTTCCCAGACATACCTTGCGCGTCAGCCGCGGTAATCATTTCCTGAAAATAATAATTCAAAAAAACGTCTATGTCCAAATTCAATAAAGTTCCGTCCAAATCAAACAATATAGCGTCAAACAATTTTACTTACCACCTTTAAATTCACTAGCCGACAAAAAAGTCTTTAAAGTATCCATGCCGCTTACATAATATGCCAGTCTTAAAGCTTCTTTAATTTCTTGTTCACTCGCGCCGGCCGCTCTGGCTTTTTCAGCCACCGTTCCAACCCCTTCGCTTGATCCTTTAGCCGCGTCTAAAGCCAGCACTATCAAATGGGCTGTCTTTTCGTCAAGCGCTTCCGGGCGCATAGCTTTTTCTATTACTTGATTTATCAATTCGGCAAAATCAGGGTCTAAGTGTTTATATTCTTCCGCAAACCATGGTAAAACAGCTTTCATCTCGCTAAAATCTCCCATAGGCAAACATTTTACTATATTAACATTATAGTGAAAAAAAACGTCTTGTAAAAGATTATTACTATAACCAACCTTTTGCGTCAATTATTTTTACTAACTAAAGAAGGAATATTTGGAAAATAATAGAATATATTATTATCTTTTAAACGATTGAAAGGCGGAGGTTATATGTTTTTTACATTTTTGAACAAAAGTAAAATATCTTTTGTTGATCCTTCTTTACTTATTTCTTATTCTCCCCCCCATGTTATGTATTACTTTTATAACAGCGCTCTTTTTATAAGCACAGATTTTTACGCTTCATTATCTCATATGGTTCCGGAACAGGAGCTTTTTACAGAGGCTCAAAAAAACTGGATTGATTTTATAGGCGTCGAATTAAACGCCTTTTCCGACATGCGCTTACTTAGTGAAAACGAATATCTGCACACTTTAGGCCCTTACTATTACGCGCCTACTCAAACCAGGATATATTTCTCCAAAGCTCAGCCTTCTCCTGAAGAAAGTTTATGCGCCCAAGATTTAGAAATCCTGGGGGATTTACAAGCGGTTACTCCTTTAGATTCTATGCTAAAATTACTCTCTAAAAAAACAAACAAAAAAAACAACCGCACCCGGGAAGAATTAATTCAAGATATAACCCTTTGCTTAACAGCGTTTAAAGAAAGCGCCCGCATTAATAAACAATTAAATTATTTTAATAAATTTCTCGAAACCAGGACGGCAGTACTGCGTGACAAAGAGTTTCATTTACCCGAACCGGACAACATACCTGCCAAACCTGAAAAAATACAATACCTATCTGATATTCCTCCTAAACGCGGTTTTTTGAATTTTGTAAAAGCAAAAAGGGAACCGGAACCCCCAGATAAAAGTTTTAACCAAGCTTTAAAAATTTATTATATACGCTATCGTGAATATGAGAAAGCTTGTGAGCGTTACAAAAACGTTTTGGAAAATTGGCAGGAAATAAAACATTCATTTATCGCCCTTTGCCAAAAAGAAACCGAAGAAACCAAAAAAAACATTAAACAACTTCAAGAACAGCTCAGGACCTGCAATGTTATTTTGCAGAAATCACCCATACATCAAAAATATCAGGACCAGAAAATTTTACTGGCGTTTAAAGAATATCTGGAAACAGGGCGCGCCTGCGACATCCCTTCCTGCATGAACATTTTTGAGGAGGAAAGCCTGTGGAATGAAATAAAAGCCGGGCAGGAACGGATCGAAAATACCATATACTTTTTACAAAACGACAACGAAAATGTTCGTTTAGCTCAAAAACACATAAAGAACTTATTGGAAGAAAAAAGGTTCAGTGAAATGGTAAAAGCTTAAAAATAACCGGCTATATGCCTGCTATACTTCCAGCGCACAAACGAGAGAGTTACGCGTTTTGGCCTTTTGGTCATTTAAGCGGGCGAAGAGGTTTTTACTCTCTCGTTCAATCGCATTTGTAACCTTTCTTTTCATTGTTATTTTTCCTTGTTTAATTATTTTGATATAACTGCAAGTGGTCATGTTTTTACAAATCTATCGTGCCAATTATTATTGTAAAAAGCACCAAAAGGCGCCCTTTTTCAGGCTTTGCTTCAAAACTGCGCCTTAAAACAAAGGAACATAGTTATTTTTATACTGTACTCCATAAGTTGCAGTTTTTCATTGAAACTTATACATGAATACGAAAAATCGCGTTTTGGAACGGGTCCCGGCGGGATGCAAACGAGAATTGTTGCTGGTCAATTAACTATTTTGTTACATAATATCACATTATGTCTATGCTATAATATTTTATTTTAATAATATAAAGCGCTGGGTTAAATATACCGATAATAAAGACATGCTCTATAGTACCGATTACAGGAAAATGGTAATAGCGTACAAGCTGAACGGACATATTTTCTCAGGACTGAAAGAAGTGTTCAAAACAACGTTGCGAACATATTACAAATGAAAAAAGTCCAACTGCTCGATACCTGCTTGTATACAGCAGGGTCAAACAACTATTGAAAGGAACCTGGTCAATGATAGAAAGACTTCCGTTAAAAATGGCCGCGAAAGAGCAAATCAGCGGCAACATCGGTATATTGTTCATATGCTTCGTTATTATTTTCATTATTACTTTAGGCGCCTCCTTTATCCTTTTCGCCTCCTTCATTATAGCTCCTTCTTTTCATATGGGGCTGATAATGATCTTTTTGAACCTGACCGAAGGCGTTAAACCCAAAGCGGAAAATGTGTTCAAAGGTTTTGATTTTTTTGGCAAAGCCCTGTGGCTGAATATTCTGATCATGGTTTTTGTCTTTTTATGGTCATTGTTATTAATAGTGCCGGGAATCATTAAAATGATTTCTTACTCTATGTCATATTATATTTTAGCGGATAATCCGGAAATGACCGCTCGAGAGGCTTTGAACAGCAGTAAAGAAATGATGCACGGGCATAAAAAGGATTTGTTTGTTTTGATTTTGTCGTTTTTTTGGTGGTTCCTCTTGGTGGGGGTTACTTGCGGAATAGCCGCAATATATGTCCATCCTTATGTGATGGCTACCATAACTAATTTTTATAAAACGATCAAAAACAAAAATGACAGCGGCAACGCCGCGATGGTGCAAGAGCCTGCTTTTTTCCCTTACGAAACGGACTGAGCTTACATAATAAAACGAGTTTACGAATCAAAAAATTCTTCTTTATTAGATTTTATAAAAACCCGGTACAATATCATGCCGGCTGCAAATCCTCCAATGTGGGCCCAAAAAGCCACATTGCTGTAATTTTTATAGCCAAACACCGCAAAAGTCCCGCCCCAAACCTGGCTTAATATCCAAAAACCTAAAAATATCCAAGCCGGTAAGTTGAAAAAAAACAAAGGCGGAATATAAGTAAAAATACGCGCTTTTTTAAACATGCAGAAATAAGCTCCCATGATTCCCGCTACCGCGCCGGAAGCTCCTATTACCGGAATATACGAATCGGAAAAAACCGCGCAATGCACTAAAGCGGCAATAATACCGCAAATAATATAAAAAAAGAAGAACCTCCATTTTCCCATTCTATCTTCCAAATTATCTCCAAAAAGCCATAAACTCCACATATTTCCTAACAAATGCATCCAACCGCCATGTAAGAACATATAGGAAATAAACGGCAAATAACTTGCGGCGCCAATCTGCCCGGATTTAAAATCAAGCGGTACCAGTCCCCATGTTTCAAACATTCGCTCTACTTCATCAGGTCCTAAAGATAATTGCGAAACAAAAACAAAAAAATTAAGCGCTATCAATACTACTGTAACAATGGGAAAAGAAGCGCTGCGAGTACTGTCTCGAAGGGGAATCATTTTACTGCCTCCTGTCTTTCTGTTTATTTTATCCTAAATCACTGGCGGCAACAACAATATTACCTTCTTTGCCTGTACAGACTGTTTTTTTATTCAATGATACTGAAAGATTTAATCATAGGTTCCCCAATTATGTTATCTTTATAAACAATTTATAGTAAATATGTAAAAATATATGTATATATTTAACGTTAAATAGTAAATCTAGACTAAAAAAAGAGACTGATATATAATACAAAAATAGACAAAATAAACGCTGTTATTTTTTCTATAAATTGATATACTGCAACTAACATTTACAATTTTTTTGTGGTATGCGGATTTTACTATAATATGGTTTTCCGTTAAACTAATAATCATTTAACTTTTGTTGGAGGTATGAATATGGATAATTTTATCTTGACCAGTTGCTCAACTGCCGATATGCCTATTGAATATTTCACCCAAAGGAATATACCTTACGCTTGTTTGCATTTCAATTTGGATGGCGAAGAATATCCTGACGACATAGGGGTAACTATTCCTTTCCAGGATTTTTACGCTCGTATAGAAGCTGGAGCGTTACCTACCACTTCTCAAGTAAACCCGAACGAATTCATTAATTTATTCGAGCCCTTGTTAAGCGCGGGAAAAGATATATTGCACATTTCCTTTTCATCCGGCTTATCAGGAACGTATAGCTCCGCTATTTTAGCTAAAAAAGAATTATCTTTAAAATACCCTGGCCGCAAACTAATAGTCATCGATTCATTAGCGGCTTCTTCCGGCTTGGGTTTGCTGCTGGATATGGCGGCTGACATGAAGGATCAAGGGTGCGGCATTGAAGACATTGCCGGCTGGGTAGAGAACAACAAACTTAACATTAATCATTTTGTTTTATCAACCGATCTGAGCCATTTAAAACGAGGCGGGCGCATATCGGCCGCTTCCGCTTTTGTCGGCACCAAACTGAGCATTTGCCCAATGATTTATTTAAATAGTAAAGGAAACTTAATTCCTTTTGCCAAAGTACGCAGTAAAAAGAACGCTATTGCTGAATTGGTTAAAAAAATGGAATCTCAGGCTCTTGAAGGCCGGAATTATAAAGGCAAATGTTTTATTTCTCACTCAGAATGTTATGAAGACGCCAAATATCTGGCGGAATTAGTCGAAGCCAACTTCCCTAATTTAGCGGAACCAGTATCAATCAATTATATAGGAACCGTTATCGGCTCCCATACCGGCAAAGGAACCATAGCCATTTTCTTTGTCGGGGAAAAACGCATGTCTTAAAACTCAGGCGCTGTTTTTCCCAAGCATAACCATTCGCTCAGAAGGAAGGTAAAAATTACCAATGATAAGCGCTGTAAAATATAAAATAATTGTTGGGGTTTTGGGCTTTGCCCTATGCTTTTTATTGATGCCTGGTAAAATCACGGCTTCTGAATTGAATCCGTCTCCGTATCCGGCGCAAAATTTTAAAATAGTGGGATATTATTCCGGCGATTTGTTTGACGAACCTGTGGAGCGTTTACGTACCGATCTTCTGACACATGTGGTCTACGCTTTTTTGATTCCTGACGCCGATGGTTCTTTAATTCCCTTAGAAAAACCTGATAAATTGAAAGCGCTGGTGGCGCAAGCCCATCAAGATGAAACCAAAGTCTTTATCTCTTTAGGCGGCTATTCCTATCAAGGTGTACCTTTGGTAACTACTTTTGAAAAATTGGCCTCCTTGGAAGAAAGCCGTACTTTTTTAGTAGAAAATGTTCGCCGTTTTATCCAGGAGTACGATTTAGACGGTATGGAGCTCAATTGGGAGCATCCTACCGTGGAAACTATCGGCAATTATGAACAGCTGGTTATGGTGTTACGTCAAGCTTTAGACAAAGAAGGAAAAGAATTCGGCGCCGTCATGAACGGAGCCTGGTCGCCAGAACAAGGCCCTGATGTTAATCAGCTTATGACTGCAAATATTCTGGAATGTTTTGATTATATCGAGGCTATGGCTTACGATCACAGCGAAGATGATCACAGCCCCCTGTGGTTTGCCGAGACTTCCGTTGAATACTGGCTAAACCGCGGCATACCTCACGATAATTTAATCTTAGGCGTTCCTTTATACGCTCGTCCCAGCTGGCTGCAATACCGTCATTTAGTTGCTGAAAACCGGTCCTACGCTTATAGGGATTATGTTGATACTGAGCCTCTGGTTTCCTATTACAATGGTCTGAATACCATCAGAGAAAAAATGATGATCGCTTTACGCAAAGCCGGAGGCGTCATGTTATTTGACATTAACGAAGACAGTGATGATGACACCAGCGTATTGGCTATGATAGATGAATTACTGACCAGAACCCGTAATCTGTCACTCGCAGAACTCCAACGCCATATAACAATAATAATCAATGGGCAAGAATTAGTTTTCCGTAAAGATTCCGGCCTGGGCGCTCCTTTTATAAATTCGGACAACCGGACTTTAATCCCGTTGCGCATGACAATGGAAGCTATAAACGCTAAGGTTACCTATGATGATACTCAAAAAACCGTTGCGATAGAACAAAAAGGCAATACTATCATCATTTCCGTCGATAAACCCAGTATATTTGTAAATGGCGAGGAACGCGCTATGGACTCAGCCGCGATTATCAGAGAAGACCGCGTTTATGTACCGCTCAGGGCAGTATTTGAAGCTTTAGGCTATGAGATAACCTGGCATGAAAGCAGCAGTACTATTTATGTTTGATTTCCCACATTTTTCATAGTGGGATTTATTTTTCAGAAAGTTTTTATTTTTATAGCTTTTCTCAACAGAAGATGAAAGCAGGAGCTAACTGTTGTAACATCGATTATCCTGCTGAAAATGATAAGATAAAGCTTGTATCTTATTAGCAGTTGTTAATACAAGCTTTTCATCTTCTCATTTATTAGATATCGATAGGGAATGCTCCCGCCAATCGCCAATTATACAAAAAACAAAAAATCGAAAAACGTAATTCATACTCTATAACCCGCCGTGATCAGATGCGTGTTTTGTAATTGTCATCGCCGAAAAGTTTTTTTATATTATGTCATCAAAACATAAATCCCGCATAGATTGAATTTTTATACATCTATATCGGGATTTTGCTGTTTTTCGATATATCGCTTTGATAAAAAGCTTTTTTGCTGCTTGTGCTTTATTAGTTTAAAGCTGATAAGGGATTAACAAACGTCCCTCCGGACAATACTTCAAAATGCAAGTGCGGGCCGGTACTATTTCCGGTTGAGCCTGAAGCCGCGATGACTTCTCCTCTGCTCACATTCTGTCCGGCTCTTACTTTCAAGCTGGAGCAATGAGCGTAACGGGTTACTATCCCATTACCGTGGTCTATGGTCACCATATAACCATATCCGCCTTCCCAG
>JAISDD010000192.1 GCA_031265005.1 Syntrophomonadaceae bacterium
ATCCCAAGGCAAGTTTTACGGTTATTGAAACAAAGAACAGCATAAAGGCTCGTAGCGCTATTCTTTTTGGAACGATTGAAGTGGTTCCCGAAATGATACTATAACGTTTCATAATTCTATAACAATGGCCAAAAGATTCCCTGCTTTATCTTATATGGAAAAACTGGGAACCCTTTTGATTTTAGCTAATAATCTATTATTTTATATATTCAATTGTTTGCGAATCGCTTCAGCTTTGTCAGTCTTTTCCCAGGAAAATTCTTCCTCTTCACGCCCAAAATGACCATAATTCGCTGTTTTACTGTATATAGGGCGGCGTAAATTCAAATCTCTTATGATATTAGCCGGCCGCAGGTCAAAATTTTTCTCTATCAATTCAACAATTTGCTCAAGCGGAATTTTATTAGTACCAAAAGCGTCAACTCTCACTGAAACCGGATTAGCTACGCCAATAGCATACGCCACTTGAATTTCCAAACGGTCAGCTACTCCGGCGGCAACTAAATTTTTCGCCACATAGCGGGCGGCATAAGCCGCGGAACGGTCAACCTTTGTAGGATCTTTCCCTGATAAAGCTCCTCCTCCATGACGAGCTGTTCCCCCATAAGTATCTACAATAATCTTGCGTCCCGTTAAACCGCAATCTCCTTGCGGTCCGCCAATCACAAAACGTCCGGTTGGATTTATGAAATAGCGCGTATTTTCATCCAGCATTTCAGCAGGTATGATAGGTGTAATAACATGCTCTATAATATCTTCGTTTATTTTTTCCATACTAACATCCGGATCATGCTGACATGAAACAACTATAGTATGTACGCGTAAAGGTTTATCGTTTTCATATTCCACCGTTACCTGAACTTTACCATCAGGCCTTAGGTAAGGTATTATCTCTTTTTTTCTCGCCTCAGACAATCGCCGGGCCATACGGCTGGCCAGCCATATCGGCATAGGCATCAGCACAGGAGTTTCATTGCTGGCATAGCCAAACATCATGCCTTGGTCGCCCGCTCCGGTAGTTTCAATGTCCGTTTCGTCCATCACCCCGGTTTTAACTTCTAAAGCCTTATCAACTCCAAGGGCAATATCAGCGGACTGCTCTCCCAAAGAAGTTAACACCGCGCAATTGTCGCAGTCAAAACCATATTTCGATTCTTTGTACCCTATATCTCTAATAACACCACGGACGATTCGCGGAATATCAACATAACATTCAGTAGTGATTTCCCCGGATACTAATACTAATCCTGTCGTTACCAATACTTCCGCCGCTACTCTAGCATTAGCGTCTTTTGCAATTATAGCATCCAAAATGGCGTCTGAGACTTGGTCGGCAATTTTATCAGGATGCCCTTCTGTTACTGATTCAGAAGTAAACAGAGTCCGCGTCACATGATCAACTCCTTGTTTATTATTTAGTTAAATTAAAAAAGCATTTTATATTCTAACTTTGTCAGGGCTATCAACCGCTATTTCTAAAGCTTTATCAATAATAACTTCCGCAACTTGCCTTTTGGTCATTAAAGGATAGGCCTGCGCTCCTTCTTTAGTAATGATAGTCACAATATTAGTATCGACGGCAAACCCTGCGCCTTCTGCGGTTACATCGTTCGCAACAATCATATCCAGTTTTTTATTAGCCATTTTTTTATAAGCGTTATCCATAATATTTTCAGTCTCAGCCGCAAAGCCTACAATGACCTGATCATTTTTTCTATGTTCTCCAAGCAGTTTTAATATATCTGGAGTATGAGTCAATTCCAGAGAAAAGCTGTCGTTAATTCCTTCTTTTTTTATTTTTTGAATGTTCACTTGAGCTGATTTAAAATCACCAACCGCAGCAGCTCCTATAATAACATCAGCTTGATTTTGTTTTTCTAGCATAACGCGGCACATATCTTCAGCACTCCACACATTGAAAAGTTCACATCCGTAAGGAGGGTCAACATGAGTCGGCCCGCTTACCAAAATGACTTCCCCGCCGCGATCCAAAACCTCCGCGGCTATCGCAAAGCCCATTTTACCTGTACCGCGATTGGCAATATATCTGATCGGATCAATATCCTCACAGGTCGTCCCCGCGTTGATTAAAAATTTTTTGCCTTTCAAATCATGTTTAGCGGTAAACAGCCTTTTTTTTATGATATCAAAAATAACATCCACTTCCGGCAAGCGCCCCGGCCCGGAAACCCCGCAAGCTAAATGGCCGGAAGCAGGCTCAATAACTTCATATCCTATTTCTTTCAAAATAGAAATGTTTCTTTGTGTTACTTTGTTTAGATACATATTGGTATTCATTGAAGGAAAAATCAATAAAGGCGCGGTATTGGCCAATATTATAGTAGATAAAATGTCGTCGGCGATGCCTGCCGCCATTTTGGCGATTATATTGGCGGTAGCTGGAGCTATTACCATTAAATCCATCTTTTCCGCCACGCTGATATGCTGTACTGCGCCTTCCTTGTCTTCATGCCAAAGACTGGTTATGACATCCCGGCCGGAAAGGGTCCTAAAAGTCAGCGGAGCTACAAATTTAGCAGCCGCTTTGGTCATAATCACATTAACTTCCAGGTCGGCTTCTTTACCCAACCGGCTTACCAGGTCAGCTATTTTATAAA
>JAISDD010000038.1 GCA_031265005.1 Syntrophomonadaceae bacterium
CGGTCAAAACTTAGTGTTTTTTCAGCAGCTACCGCTAATGCGCCAAAAAATCCCGCTCGTTTTGGCACAGTGGTCTTAGTACGCTAATAAGGCTTCCCGCAATATTTTCGCGCCTAATATGGAAGTTATGTCGCTGTGATCATACGCCGGGCATATTTCCACTAAATCAAATCCAACAACATCCAAATCCGCTAATTTATGCAACATACTAAGCAATTGACGCGAGTCGGCTCCTCCAGCTTCCGGTGTACCAGTCCCAGGAGCAAAAGCTGGATCCACCACGTCTATATCCAGAGTGACATAAACAGGTCTGCGCCCAATTAATTTTTTTATTTGTTCAGCAGCTTCCAAAAACTGATCCAAAAATATAAAACCATGCTCCGACGCATACGCCATCTCTTCCGCAGTACCCGACCGTATGCCCAACTGAAATAAACTGCCGTCGCCTATGATCTCAGCCACCCGGCGCATAACACACGCGTGAGACATCGTTTGCCCCATATAGTCGAACCGCAGGTCGGCGTGAGCGTCCATTTGAACAACCGCCAAGTCATTATAAACAAAATGATGCGCCTTGATCAACGGCAAAGAAATCAAATGATCTCCTCCTAGAGTAAAGAGTTTTTTGCCGGCAGATAAAATATCATGAGCAACTTCCTCTATAATCTCCAAGCTTTTCTCTACATTGCCGAACGGCAAAATAATATCACCCGCGTCATAATAGCATATATCATCTAAACAACTATTTTGATATATGCTGTATTCTTCCAAAACCTCTGACACTTCCCGTATCCGGTAAGGAGCAAAACGAGACCCGGGGCGAAAGCTGACCGTATAATCCATAGGCGCTCCCAATATAACTTTCTTTGCGCTTTGCCAATCGGAAGAAGCCCCCAGAAATTTGTTTTTTTTCTCTAAATGCGAAACCGTTCTCAAGTTGATCATTTATATTTCCTAAGATATTATATTTTTCACAAACGGCGGCAAAACAAAAGATGACTTATGCATTTCCTCGCTGTAATATTTGAACGGTTCGAATTTGGGCCGGGGATTGTTGATTTCTGCCGGATCATATTTTTTAGACCCCACAGTAAAGCTCCACAAACCCCCTGGATAAGTAGGAACATTAGCCAAATACAGTTTGACTATAGGAAACGAAGCGCTGATTTTTTTATAAACATTTTTTATAATATCAGCGTTGAAAAAAGGAGATTCACTTTGCACCACCAACATGCCGTCATCATTCAATGAATTGGCCGCATCGCTGTAAAAATTTTCAGAGAAAAGCTCTACGGCAGGCCCTATAGGGTCCGTAGAATCTACTATCATTATATCAAAAGCTTTTTGCTTATCTTTTACGTACTGAATGCCGTCGTCAATTATTAAGCGGGCTTTGGGGTTATCAAATCCTTCGCTGTGATGGGGGAAGAATTTTTTGGAAGCGTCCACTACCAGCCCGTCTATTTCTACCATGGTTCCTTCTTCAACCGCAGGATGCCCCACCACTTCTCTTAAAGCCCCGCCGTCGCCTCCGCCTATGATCAAAACCTTTTTAGGATCAGGGTGAGCATTGAGAGCTATTTGAGTTATCATTTCATGATACACAAATTCATCTGTTTCCGTAGTTTGAATGATCCCGTCCAGCAAAAGCATTTTCCCAAACTGTATCGTTTGCACAACCGCCACTTGCTGAAATTCCGACTTTTCCAATAACAACATATCCGTAGTTTTTACAGAAAGCCCCATTGAAGGCGTTTGATATTCCGTAACCCATAATTGCATACTGCACCCTCCTCGGTATTTATAAAATACATTTGATAAAATTTTTTAGTAACATAACGATTATCATTTTTCCGCGGTAAGCTTATTTTATTGCGGAAACAAATCCCAGCACTCAGATTTTTTTGGTTTACGCCGCTCTATTATCGATAATTACCGCATCATTGCGCAAATTATCCATATATTGCTGAACTGCTTCCTGCCCTTTTATATCCTGCAATTCTAGCACAATCGCGTTTCGGGATTCTTCAAACGGCTTGGCCGCATCAGCTTTAATAATATGATATCCAAATTGAGATTGTACCGGCATTTGTGTGATCTCCCCGACTTGTAAACTCAAAGCGGCGTTTTCAAAAGGCTCCACCCATTGTCCTGTCTTACTCGGACCCACATATCCGCCCTGATCTCTGCTGCCGTCAATAGAGTTTTCCTTAGCCAACTGGCTAAAATCAGCGCCGCTGTTCAACTGGGCAATAATCTCTTCAGCCTTATCTTCATCGGTAACTAATATGTGGCTAATTAAGTTCAAGCCAGCCAAATTCAAGTCATAATACGCTCTCACGTCCTCATCGCTTATCTTCACTTGCTTGGCGATATTTTCCATCAATCTCTCGGACAGTATTTGCGTACTAAGCATGTACTTGGCGTCGTCTTCGTTCAATCCTGTTTTTGCTAAAAATTCGCTAACTTGGGCTTCTCCTGTTGATTGAACCCATTCTTTATAAATTTGCTCTGTTTCCGTTTTGCTGAGCGTGATATTTTGCTTAGCCGCCCCCTGATTAATTAAAAGAGTCGTAACTAACTCTTGAAACATTTCATCCTGCATTTGTTTTTCAATTTCCGGCGTAATCTCAGGTACCCCATCTACAGTTCCCTGATCACTAACTTTATACAACTGAACGTATTTATCCAGCTGCGTTTGGGTTATTTTCTCCCCGTTCACTTCCCCCACCGTCTTATCATCATTCGTTCCATTGCCGCCCGTTTGCGCCGCGCAAGCGCTGACCGCGCATAAAATTATCATTACAGCCGCTAAAGCTATAATTTTTCTCACATTCATTCCTCCTTGTTATTTATGAGTTTAATTATAACAAAAACCAGTAGTCCATGAAAGACTCAAAGCCTGCTTATATGAAAGGCAATTTTAGAAACCTTGCGGCTTTTAGTTTACAAAATACATAAGCTGCTTTTCATGAATTACAATTAGAATTAGTATTCTAGGACCCCAAAATGCTGACAACATTTCAAGGTTAAAATAATAGGCTAATAAACTCGGTGAAATCAATGCTTTGCAGTCCTGTAATAGTCCTTAAAGAAATTGAGCAAACAAGGACATACAAGATCAGGAGTAGCCTTTTGCACTAGATTATATTTTTATGGTTAAAAAATCTTTTATTGGAAACAAAGGTTTTGTTCATTGCAGGTTTCAAGTTTGCAGTTTATC
>JAISDD010000069.1 GCA_031265005.1 Syntrophomonadaceae bacterium
AAAGAAGAATTAATAAGATTTTATGAAAAATATTCAAAGAAAAAAGAAAGTCGTCCCTGATAAAACCGTATCGAACGGCTCACTTTGCACCCCCGGCAGCGGATAGTTATTTATTTCAATTCAATTATGGTCACTCCATGTCCTCCTTCATCAGGACGCCCGTCACGAAATGAGCTTATTGAAGGATGAACCGCCAGATCCATTTGAAGCGATTTGCGCTGAACTCCGGTTCCTTTTCCGTGGATGACTCTTACCATGGGCAACCCTACTAATACGGCGTCGTCTAAATATTTATCCAGCAGTTCCTGCGCCTCTTCAGCCAGTTTACCGCGCAAATCAATTTCTGAGGACATTTTTTGCGCTTTTTCTAAGAAGCTGCTGTTACGAAAATTATAGCTTTTGCTCTCTTGTTCATCGATATGTTCTAATTGAAGCGCGTTTACTTCGAGCCGCATTATACCTACTTGAACCATCACCTGCCCTTGCTGGTCCGGTTTGGTCAAAACATAACCTTTTTGTTTGATATCTTTTATAAAAACATAGTCGCCCGGAATTATATTAATTCGGTTTTTATTGGGTTTATCGCTGTTTATAACGCTATTAAGCCTCGGTTTACCGCTAAGCAACTTTAATTTTTTACGCCCCTCTTCTATCTCATGCCATTTAGGTATTTCCGGACGCTTTTTCAAAACTTCCTTCAGTTCGTTTATGGCTTCATCAGCTTCCTGACGCATTTCCCTGATATAAGCGTCAGCCTTTTCCTGAGCTTTCGACAACAAACTTTCCCTTTCTTGACGCCATTTTTCCTTTTCATTGACCAATAACTGCTTTTCTGTACTCAAAAAATGCTTTAATTCGTCTAATTCACGAATCGCTGTTTCATATTCCACACGGCTGGTTTTGAGCTGCCGCAGCATATTGCCAATTTCTATCTCATTTTGCGGTACTAATTCGCGCGCTTTTAATACCATTTTTTTATCCAACCCTAAGCGTTCGGCTATGGAAAAAGCGTTGCTCTGCCCAGGCATACCCACCGTTAATTTATAAGTTGGCCGCAAAGAAAGCGGGTCAAATTCCACACAAGCATTTTCCACTCTTTTATTTTGAAAAGCATAGCTTTTCAGTTCACTTTGATGAGTAGTGATAATAACTCTGGCATTCTTTTTTCTCAATTCTTCTAAAATCACCTGTGCTAACGCCGCTCCTTCCGTCGGATCGGTGCCGGCGCCCAATTCATCCAGTAAAACCAGCGAATTAGGCCCAGTTTGTTTCATAATAGTGATAATATTACTCATATGTGAAGAAAAAGTACTTAACGACTGTTCTATACTTTGTTCATCTCCAATATCCACATATATATTATCAAATATCGCTATGCTGCTTTTTTCCTGCGCCGGAATAAATAAACCCACCATGGTCATTACAGTCAGCAGTCCCAAAGTTTTTAAAACAACGGTTTTTCCTCCAGTATTAGGGCCAGTAATGACTAGCATATCAAAATCACGGCCTAAATTTATGCTTATAGGAACGGCGCTTTCCCCCAGCAAAGGGTGCCTGGCCTTGACTACATCCACAATCCCGTCTTTATTAATTAAAGGCCGGTAAGCGTCCAATTCATAAGCCATCTTGGCCCGGGAGAAAATAAAATCCAAGCAGCTTAATATTTCTTGATTTAATCTTAATTCCTCGCTGAAAACCTCCACTTGACTACTGAGTTCGTTCAGTATTTTCTGTATCTCCCGTTGTTCTTCATTTTGCATAGCGCGAATGTGATTATTTTGTTCCACTACTGCCAGAGGTTCAATAAAAACAGTAGCCCCGCTGGAGGATTCATCATGTATTATCCCTCTGACTTCATAACGAAACTCTTGTTTTACTGGTACTACATAACGTCCGTCCCGTTCGGTCACTAAAATGTCCTGTAGGCATTTTTGTTTATCCGGCGAATGAATAAAATCTTGCAGGTAGTTTTTAATTCTGGCGCGGGAAGCCGTTATCTGCCTGCGGATATTTTTTAAAGCAGCTGAAGCGGTATCTTTGATCTTTCCTTCTTCATCAACAGCGGCCTCAATATTTTTTCTAAGGTCCGTATTATCCGCAAGTTTTTTAAAATAACTTTCTAGGCGAGGACAGGCATTTTTGCCCGCCGTCATTCTTACCGCCAATTTTACCGCATTCAAAACTCTCAAAATATCCCGTAATTCAAAAGACTGTAAACCGCCCCTCATCTCAACTTTCGCCAAACAATGGTCTATAATGGGAAGATCATAAAGAACAGAAAAATCTTGATAACGCAACATTTCCATGGCTTCTTCCGTTTCATCCAGCAATATTTGTGTTTCAGCAAAATCGTGCGACAATCTCACGTTTTCAACTTTTTTACGTCCACCGTCACCATAAGCAAAATGGAGCCATTGTTCTTTTATTTTAGGAAACTCTAATTTATGTAAAGTTTTTTCATCTATCATGTATTCTCTATCCGCCTTAAAATTTATCGTTGGTTTGCGTACCCGGCTAATATTATATATATATATATATATATCTACTGAACTCCCCGAAAATAGTGTCCGCGTGTAAATGATCCGCTGGTGATAGAATTCCTGATTTTTTCTAAAAAATCCCGGTCGGGGGCAGCTCCCTTTTTTATCTGGTCCCTGACCATGCGGTATGAAGCGACAATTTGTCCTAATTTTTGGTGTTCGTCTAAACGAGCTTCTATTCTAAAACCAGCCGGTTTCAATTGCGCAAGTTTTAACAAATGATCCAGCATAAACAAAGGCCTTGAATTAAAAACATAATTTCTGCAATTGCGGTCAGTAACAACAGGAAAACAGTATTTTTTTTCATCTTCCAGGCAATAGGCTTTACTTTTACAGTACTTAAAACAAGGTTTACCTTCTTTAATTCCCCAGGCACTTCTTAGCATACAATTTTCGGCTACCATAAGCAATACTTCCCCATGTACTAATATTTCCACCGGCAAGCCCGCAAAGTCAGTCAATTGACTATAATTCAGTTCCGGCGACAAACATACTATTGAGGCCCCTAAAGATTGTAAATATTTAACAGAAAAAGGGTTGAATACATTGAAGGAATAGTCGGCAAATATTTTTAATCCATGTTCTTTCGCCCATTGTAAAGCTCCCACATTCCCTGCCATAATTTTTGTAAAACCCCAATCTTCAGCTTGTTTAATATATTTTTCCATTTCTTCTGTTTTTTGTATGCGAGGCCAAGCCGGTATAATTTCCACTTGGTTCTTTTCTCCCCACTCTAATATTTGCCAATAGCTTTTTTTATTTACCGCCGCTTTGTTCCCTAACCCGTCTAAGTACAAATAAATGCGGTCAGTTTTTTGCTCGATAGCCGCCGCCGCTTGCTCGGTATTACTGACGGCCACGCTGATGTAAGGAGTCCTCCGCTCATCTCTCCCATTATCCTCAGTAAGAAATTTCTTATCAAACAATAAATCTTTTTCTTTTTCATACCACGTTCCCTCAACAGCCTTATAACGATATGGTTTAAAACGCTGCTCCATAATCTCTGTTATCGCTTGGCGGCGCATTTTATTTATTTCTCTAAAAGGGATCATCACTTGCTCATCCTCAACGATTTCCAAACTGCGTAAATAAAAACAGGTATTACCTAAACGCGACAATTTATCAAATAACAGGTCATAGGTCAGCGGATATTTTTCCGCCGGAACCGCTGTGCTTTCTGAATAAATTTCCGAACTGTGTCCTTCATCATCCCTGAATATCAAACGCACAGGCGCGTCTATTCTCATATATACCGCAGCTTCAACGCCTAATTTATTATTCTGAAGCCAATTATGGCTTTCGGACGCTTTCATCATCAATTGATGGTCATGGGTTTTAAAAACCCTATCATCCACATTTACTGGTTCCTTTATTTTTAAAGCTATTTCATCTCCTGCTGCGGCTTCCGCTATACTCCTATTTTCCATAAACATCTCATCAATAATAAACGCCGGACCTTTGCCTTTGGATATCCACACTTCTATACCGTCGCTTACCCTAAGCGGCTCTTTTAATTTTATAACTGCCAGCCCTCCTGCATTTTTATTTTTAATCCGTCCTATATAAATTCCACGGTTGTTAGGTCTTTTGCTGCTTAAACAATTATCCTGCGACCCTGTAAAATAGCCGTCGGTAAAGTTACGGTTGAATATTTGCGCCAGATCCCTTTTATAATCTTTGGTATCTGGTTCCGCACCAAAACGCAGCTGGTCTAAAACCTGCCGGTAAATACCTGTGACAACGGCTACGTATTCCATTCTTTTCATACGCCCTTCAATTTTCAACGCGCTTACACCAGCGTTTTGCAGTTCTTTCAAATGATCAAGCAAACATAAATCCGCCGTACTCATAAGGTAAGTCCCGTTTTTTTCAACGGCCGTATCCATTCCATTGTTTTCAATTAATTTATAAGACATGCGGCAAGGCTGAGAACATCGCCCTCGGTTACCGCTACGTCCTCCTACCATGCTGCTGAACAAACACTGTCCTGAATAACAATAGCACAGCGCCCCATGAACAAAAACTTCCAGCTGTAAATCAGGGTTCTCGGCATGTATATTTTTTATCTCCGCCAACGATAATTCCCGCGCCAAGACAGCTTGTTTCAGGCCCTGCTCTTTAATCAGCTTCGCTCCTAAAGCGTTATGGACCGTCATTTGAGTGCTGGCATGTAAATTTAAATCCGGAAATAATTTTCGCAGCAGGTAAATCAGCCCTAGATCCTGAACAATTAACGCGTCCGCACCATGATCGTACAGAACGCGGATCCAATCTATAAGCGCCTCTAATTCGCTGTTTTGCAATATAGTATTGATGGTTATGTATATTTTTTTATTGTACAAATGCGCTATTTCCAGCGCCGAAATAATTTCTTGCGTAGAAAAATTGCCCGCTGACTGGCGGGCGCTGTAATCTTTGCCGCCTAGATAAACTATATCGGCGCCATTGGCAATAGCCGCGATAAAAGCCTGCCAGTTTCCAGCCGGCGCTAATAATTTCATTTTTTCTCCCTTAAAATCTTTTAAAATTTTCTTTAGTTTATTATAGCAAAACTCTCGATGCGTTTTCATACTAATCCGCATTAAATCTGTTCCCTTAAAGTGGATTAGTACATACTATTTTCCTTAGCCGCAGGCAAATATTTGTCTGCGTTTTTAATAGAGAATAGTATCAGCTGTTTCTGGATACTCTGATCAGTCCGGCAGCTGTAATTATATCGACATCTTTTTGTTCCAAACCATCTAAGAACAAATTCATCCCAATGGAATCACTAGCCATATGCCCAGCGACGATCACATTTATATGAAACTTTTTGGCAAGCTCCAACAGTTTATTCTGCATATGCATACAAATGAAAGTTCCAACTCCGGCGTCAGCCAGTTTCTCTATGGAACTATCAGGCCCTCCGGTTCCGCCGGTCACTTTTATGAAAACTTTTCCCGCTTTATTTTTGGGCTTGCCGCTTAAAATAACCGGGCCGGCTTTTTGCTTGGCAGCGGCTATATATTCAGGCACCTCCAACAGAATGTCCATAATATTTTCCAAAGTCGAATACTCATTATCCCGCAATAAATTTTGCAAAAATTTATGTACCAAATTATCAGCAGGGCTATGAACACACATGAAGGGAATTTCTAAAATCTTGGCCGCGTCAACGGCGCGCTGATGATTCAATGGCATAAAGCCTCTCTGAACTTCTGAAATACGCGAAGACATTATCCCCTCAGCCACATTGACCGGTACTCCGGCGTGAACCATTAAATCTTCCTGCACTCCCATAACTTCGTGTAAACCGGCTTGAGCCGCTCCTTCCGGATGGTGCGCTATTATTAAGTCGACTTTCGCCCCTTTTTCCTTTATCCGGTCGGCCAGAACGATCTCTGGAGTCTCGACGTCGATTCCGCAGAATACCCCTTTTATGTACGCTTCCCTGTTCCCCGCCAAAATTCTGGTGTCCGCGTAAGGATTCGTCAATTGCTCCATATCAAATAACTCCCGCTGCTTTTGAGAAAGATGGTCGTATTGTTTCCTCTGTCCCTGTAAATATAATTCCAGCGAATCGCCTCTGACGTCGCAGGCTTTCCCCATATTTACCGCCAGTTCATAAATATCTTTAAGTTTCATTTCTGCGGCCTCATTTCTGTAAAATATAAACTAACCTTCCCTTTTACTTACTACAATAATTCATTGCTCAGCTCATCTACTTTTTCGCTTATCAGGCGCAACTGCTTAGTAATATTCTCCAGTTTTTGCGGTAATTCCAAACTAATATCCGCTATCGTCTCCAAGGCAGGAGCGGATAAAAGCTCCTGCCGCGTCAATCCTTCCGCAGTGGGAACGCGAACGTGATTAAATTCCGTCATTCCCAAATCACGCCGGGAAACCGGCTGATCCGCTTCTTTAAGAATAACGGTAAAACCGCCGCAGGATTCCAGTATGCCTTTGTGAACTTCATCGACATCTGCCACTCCTTGTTTTCTAAGCTCCTGCATGAGATCATCCACATTAAACTTTTCTTTTTTTAAATTATCTCTTATAATCCGCCCGTCTTCTATTAGAATTACAGGCTTTCCAGAGATTAGGTGAGCGAAGCGCTGATTTTTTAAAGACAAAAACCCCGTTATAAATTCCAGAAAAGCTAAAGTAGCTAAAATAATAACGCCTTCGTAAAA
>JAISDD010000131.1 GCA_031265005.1 Syntrophomonadaceae bacterium
AACCACGCAATCCAGAAAACCTAGCGATTTTATCAGATTTTCAGCCTTCATCTCCCTTTCCATATCGGCGCTTATATTCATAAGCTGCATCGACGCAGCTTCGCGAGCAGTTTTTTCCGTATTACGGTCATTAATTATACTCTGCAGCATTTCTGTTTGGTGTCCGCGAATCCGTTCTCTTTCTACTCTATAAGTTGCGAAAAAATCAGAACCGCTCGTTTTCTGCCCCCCTATTTGCTCTTCCATTTGCTGCGCCGGGGTTTCCATTTTTGTTAAATCCGCCGCGTCTTTATCTATCCCTCCTATATTAAGAACTTTTGCAAAGCTGAGCGCGACCATTAAACACAAAATCACCGCTATCAAAAACGACTTCTTTTTTAAATTGAGCACCATTTATATGTCTCCTCCTTGCTTAGCCACCACTTCCACTTTGTGATAAGAAATATTTAACAAAGTTGCGGTAGCTTTAATCAATTCCTCTTTTACTATTGCGTCTTTAGCCCCTTGCGCTACTACTAAAACCCCAATTACCTCAGGCGTCTTATCTTCAATTAATAAAGGACTGCTGCCGCTGACGGCAATATCTTTATTGGAACTTTCTTCTACGGTCTTTTTTATTGTTTGAACAGAATCTCCTTCGTCAATATCCCGTCTTTCCACTCGTTCATTGGTCGCATAAGTTTTCACTCCATCCGAAGATAAAGTCAAATTTACTTTCACCTGCCCCGCGCCTGATACGTTTGATAAAATATTTTCTAATTCTCCGATCATTTTTTCTTTATGCCCGTTTTCGTTTAAAGATTTAGTTTCCATTGGAGCGGTGCTAACCTCCGTATCAGAATTTTTCACCGGTGAAGGCCATAACAAAACTAATAATCCTATCGAAACCAGTATGACAATTATGTATTTGCTCTTTTCCCCTTTGAACCATTGCTCCCCTTTGTCTTTTTTTTCTTTAAGTTTTCGCAATATATCTTCTTTCATCGCCAATCATTCCCCCTCAACAGTTATGTTTACCTCCACACCTTGAAAGCCATAAAAATTATTTATTACCTGCCTGATTTTATTGACTATTTCTTTGGTATTAGCTTGAGCCGGTTTATCAGGCGGCAATGAAACGTTGTCAGGTTTTCCCTGATCTTTTTGAGATTTATCCCCGGCATTATTATTTTCCAAAACGACTTGAAGATTTATAGCACGAATATTATGATTTTCATCTGTCAGGGTATCTGTTTTCACCTCCTCAACCCCTGGCACCAGTGAAACTAACGCGCTGATCTGTCCGTCCATTTTTGAACGGACCTCCTGGTAAGCCCCGTTTATTATTTTTTCATTGATAAATTGTCCCTGTTTTTCTATCCTCGCTTTTTTTTCATGATCGCTGAGCGCTGTGTCATTGCTGATCACGGCATCCCACATAGTTACCGGCAAGCTGCTATTTTTGTCAAACAAGACCGTTATTTGGGTCAAAACAGCAATGATGACAAATAATCCCACAGCAAACCTTACAAAAGGTTTGATCGTTCCATCCGGCAAAAGCAATTCCATAAAACTGGTTACTATAACTATCACCAAAACATTACGCACCACATCCGCCAGCACACCCATCCCATCACTCCTTCGCAATAAAAAGTACCGCTAACGCAAAGCTGAAAACCCGTTGGCCATTCCTACCAGCAAAGCAATCATCACCATAAACATCAGCCCAATCGCCGCCATCGCTGATAGTATTAAAAACAAATGCGAGCTCATACTTTCCAGCACTGCCGCTGTTTTAGCATTGCCCATAGGTTCAACGATCGCGCCCGATATCTTATAAATAAAAGCGACAGCCGCAATTTTAAGCAGCGGGTAAAGTATAAGCCCCAAAATAATGAAAACCCCCACTACTCCCAGCCCTTGTTTTAACATCGCCACATAACCGGCCGCTACTTCGATTGTGTCGGAAAACATTTTCCCTACTACCGGGATGGCGTTGTCGGTTACAAATTTAGTTGTCCGCAGGGTTATTTTATCTAAAGACGAAACATAGACGGCCTGCAAAGTTATAACTCCTACAAATACAGTCACGAATAAGCTTAAAGACAACTGAGCCGCCTGTCTGAAAAAGCGCCCTAATCTTTCCACTTTCAGGCTGTCCGACAAATGATTAACGATGCTCATAATGGCCGACATAATTATCAGGGGAAAAACGATATTTTTAATAGCCGCCGCGAAAGCCGTGGTGGAACTCATAAGCAGCGGAAACAAAATAACGGAAGAATTAAAATTCCCCAGCGCGGCGGTCAAAAGCAGCATCTGCGGCAGCATACCCATCATAAAAGCTACCATGTTGTCAATAGTATCAGCGGCTAAAGCAAAAGCCACTTTAAAAGAACCTAAAGCCAGCGCTGAGATAGCTAAAAAGCAAACCCAATGCGATATCCGGGCCACACTGGAGGAAAACGAGGTTTGCAGATTCATAAGTAAAGCGGTAACAACCGACAGCAAAATAAGCTTTCCCAATAAAGAAGCGTTGACTTTAACTTCCCGCAAAAAAAATCCGCCGAGATTTTCTCCCAAAGATTTAAAATCAAAAGACCAGTCGCCGCTTACGAAATCTTTCAGCCATTGAGTAACAGAGGTTTTATTTAACTTGAAATCTAGCTCCCGTTCAATATTATTTTTATACTCTTCCAAGGCGCTCACATCCAGTTGCTCCAATGCCTCAGGCCAGGAAAAAGCTTCCGCGGCGTTTTCTGATTGAGCCGCGTAAGCCGGCTGGGAACTGAATAACACTAAAAATACCCATAATAGGCCGGCTGCTTTTTTCAGCAATTAAACCACTCCTCATCTGTAATACTAATCCGTAATTAAAACATTACCTTGAAAGCGGATTAGTACATACTATTTTCCTTATCCGCAGGCAAATATTTGTCTGCGTTTTTAATAGAGAATAGTATAACATTCACTTTATTATTTAGGCAGCAACTGCATAAGAGATTCTAAAATTGCCACCATGATCGGTAAAGCCAATACGGCGATAATGATCTTAACCGCGAATTCCACTTTTTTAGCAACAGCTTGTTCCCCGGCATCCTGGCAAATAGCCACCGCAAATTCACCTAAATACGCTATTCCTAGAATTTTTAGCAAAGTTGTAAAGAAAAAATAATTTACTTCCGCTTTTTGATTAAGGTCTTTCATAACCTGTATAATCATATCCAGCTTACTCATCATCATGGTCAAAACTATAACGCTGAAAACGATGCTGACTAACACTGCCATAACTGGTTTCTGCTGACGAAGGAGCAATATCATTACGGTAGTGACTAGCGCCAGTCCGACAATTTGTCCTATTTCCAATCAGATCGCTCCTCTACGCATAAATGAAAACTTCTAAAAACTAAAAACCGACCTTACCACCGTAAATAACTGGCTCAGAAGCTGAACCACAATGATCAGTACCACTACCACTCCGGCTAAAGTCAACATCTCCGCTTGTTCCTCTTTTTTTGCCTGTTTGAGTACAATTGATAAAACGGAAATCAAAATTCCAATACCGGCAATGCGAAAAATAATATCAATATTCATAACTTGCTAACGCCCCCTGAATTTGTTAATAATTGTTAAATTCAAATCAGTAACAGCACCGTAACCGTCCCCAGTACAAATCCTCCATATATCCATAACTTTTGCTGATTCTCCATATTTTCATAATTCTGGGCCTCAATCATCTTTAATTGTTCATTCACTAAATCCAAGCATTTCTGCTGTTCCTTGACTTCGGAAACTCCTATTTGATCCGCGACCCCCTCTAATAAGTGCAGTTCTACTTCTCTCAAGGCGCTATGCTTTTTTAGTTCCGTTAATCCTAAACGCCAAGCCTCCCCGGCCGTAATCCCAGATTTTTCCTGTAAAAATTGCGCGCAGCGTTTGAAAAAATACCCTATGCCGCCATTACAAAAATCTCCGGTATTATCCAAAGCTTCCGCTAATGGAACATACATCAAAGTAATATCCTTTTCCAAAAAATTCAAAGCCAGCCGCAGCTCCTTTATTTGTTTCATGCGCCTGCGAATTTTCTTCGCTTCCAGTAATCCCCATACTCCGCATCCCAAGACAATCAAAATGCTTCCCAGCGCTTTTACCCACATTATTAATCCCACCTCACAATTTCCTGGATGGTCCCTGGGCCGTTCCGACGCGAAAGCAATATTCCCACTTGAAAAGCTTCAGCCGCCAGCATCCGTTTAGTGAGCAAACGGCGTTTAACCTCGTCAAAACTGGCGGCATGAAAGCTGCTTATTACCTTTACCCCCGCGTTCAAGCATTCTTGAACCGCTGCCGCGTCTTCATCCCGGCCGATCTCATCGGTAACAATAATTTGCGGAGCTAAAGAACGCAAAGCCATCATCATTCCCGCCGCCTTGGGGCAAGCGTCTAAAACATCGGTATGACCGCCAACGTCCAGCTGCGGCGTTCCTCCATAACAACCCGCCAGTTCTGAACGCTCATCCACAATTACAATATTTTTAGCCGCTTGGCCTTCCTTTCCTCCGGCCAGCAAACGTGTTAAATCCCTCAAAATCGTAGTCTTTCCGCAGCGGGGAGGAGAAACGACCAGTACGTTCGCGATACTTTCTTCTCTTTCTACATATGGCAGCAAGTTTTCGGCGCAGCCTTTTTTTTCACGGGCAATTCTGAAACACAGGCTGGAGATATTTTTCATCATTCCAATTTCGTTTTGCCGGCAGACGACCTGTCCCGCTAAGCCTACTCTATGCCCGCCCGGTAAAGTAATAAACCCTTTTTTAATATCTTCTTCATAAGCGTAATACGAGTTTTCACTGATAGAAGCCACCATTCTCTTTAAATCTTCTTTATTAACTATGTAACCGCGTTTGAAATCTCCGCTTAACGCGCCCTTATCGTCCAGAGTAACTCCGCGTTCGCCCATATTAAGCACCACCGGCTGATTTACCCGCAGGCGGATTTCTTCTAAAGTACCGTAACTGCGTTCATCTAAAGCTCTCATCTTGGTTTGCAAGGCAGGCGACAGGTAAGGTACAATTTCTTTTTGAATTTTCAGAGCGCTTTCATTAGTCATATAAACACCACCTTCTTTAAAATAGATATGGTATTATATGTAAATTATTCCAGTTGTTTTATTAACCGGCGCTGGGATTTTATATAAATTCGCTTAAAGACGATATAACTAATATAAATAACCCATAAGGAGTGTAAACTTAAAATGGATGAAGACGGTTGTCTGGGGAAATTTTTAGTTGGTGTTGCTGGTTTAGTGAGTATTGTAGTTTTATTTTATGTACTGTATAATTTCGGCTACTTAGGAGTCTTTGCACTCTTAATTATTGTTTTTATTGTTTTCCTAATTTTTCAAAGAATCAATGACAATACGGCAAAAAAAGAGCAAGCCGAAGCCCTTATCCGCTCCCGGCGATATACTTTAAACAAACTCAATGCAAAACTGGAGGAAGCGGCAATAAAAGAAGCATTTTCCCCGACGAAGATATACGTTTCCAGAAATTATCGTTCTGGGATTGCTATAGATGAAATACACATGAAAATCAGCCATATATTTGAAGGATATTCATTTTCATCACAACCTATTAATCTCGATCTTTATGTATTTGATTACCAGCAATTAGAAAAGTGTGAATTAGTCAAAGAGTTTATAGACATTGTTGATAAAACTGTCCCAGCGGAAGGGGTCTTAGCTGACGGCGCCGATGTGGTGGTAGGTAACGTTCAAAAGCCGGTTAAAACACACCGGAAAATCATACACCTGGATTTAAATTTGTTTTTGAAACACGGGTCAGTAAGAACAGTTAATTTTATACACCGAGCTTTTGATCCAAACCTTTTTTTAGAAGAAGAGGACTATCAAAAAGCCCTGAATTTAACGGAAAAATGGCGCGGAATTATAAACGATATCATTAATAACTCGTAAGAATGATCAGGCGTTTTCATTATAAGGTTCATATTTTTAAGCCCTAAAACACTCTTAATCGCCTTGCTTCTGCCGCCGTACGCTCCCAAACCTGTTCAACCGTCAGCTTGCCGTTCTTCCCTTCGCGTATGATGGCGGCAAATTTTTTTGAAATGCAGATTCGTATTAGGGCTTGACACGAACACTTTTTCCGCCTTATAATAAGTATACTTATTATAATTATACTTAATTAAGGAGGGCGATCTCATGGAATTGCAATGTAAAATCGCGGTGAACGCCACGAAGGAAACTATTTGGCCTTACTATGCGGATCCTGACAAATGGCCTGTCTGGGAAGAAGATTTAGAGAGCCTGGTCTTTGACGGCGAAATCAAGACCGGGACGACCGGCAGGATGAAGTTGAAGGATATGCCGGAAATGCCTTTTGTACTGGCGGAGGTGATCGAAAACGCTTCCTACTGCGACAGGACAGACGTTCCGGGAATGGGCAGCCTGTTCTTTGACCACAAAATTTTGCGGGAGACTGGGAAAACGTACATTCAGCACAGCGTCCGGCTGGAAAAAGAAACATTCACAGAGGAAGATATGGGCTTTCTCCGTGGCGTGTTCTCTGACGTTCCCGGCTCAATGCTGAAAATCAAACGGGAGGTGGAAAAATAAGTGGAGTTTCCGTCGTCCAAATACAAAAGCGATTCGGATGCTTCCACCGGCTTGATCTTTATTCGCGCCTATAACAAATGGCACACAGCCATAAAAAATGAATTGAGGGATGTGGGCATCACACATCCCCAATTCGTGGTCATGACGGTAATAAATTTTCTGAGCCAGTCCGATGATTTTATAACGCAGACCAGCGTCGCGAAAATGGCGGATATGGATGTCATGTCCGTTTCGCAGATTATCCGGGGATTGGAAGAAAAAGGCTATTTGCTCAGAACGGCTAATCCTAAAGATACCAGAGCCAACGCTGTCCGGCTTCTTGGTAAAGGGCAGAAAGCGATCAAACGTGCTTTGCCAATAGTGGAAAAAATCGATGAGGATTTTTTCGGTGTTTTGTCAGATAATGAAACGCGGTTTCGGGATTTCCTCCATCAGTTGATTAAGGGAGCGTCCGGCGAAAAAACGGAGATTGTCTGATTGGGCGCCAATAAATCTATCAGAAATATCTTCTGACTTTTTGGCGGTATTCAACGTATTCGGAACCAAAACGTGAAAGCAGGGATTTTTCTTCGTTCAATATCTGCATGTGAATTCCCAGCGCGGCAAAGACAAAAAAGAGCATGAAAAACAGGGTTGGATAAACAAGAAAGGTTCCAAAAAAATAAATGTCCATGAACAAGAATATCGGATTTCGGCTTATGGCGAACGCGCCGGAAGTGACAAGGCGACTGCCTGCTTCATCTATTCCCACGCGCCACGCGTTGCCGAACGAAATGAGCGCGGAGACAAACAGCGCCAACCCAGCGGCGCAGAGTATGACGCCGACCCACCCCGTAACTCCAGCATCCCACAATGGAGGGGCGGGTATCAGCGCTCCGCCGAGCGCTGTGGAAGCAGTCTGCGCCGTCCACAGCGGCAACGCGGGAATGAAAATAATTTCCAGCAGCTTTTCTAGGGCCGATTTTCCTTTTGCGAGTACCAGCACTCTAATTCCTCGCGTCGTCAGCATGACTGTCCGCCCCAAAAAAAGAAACCAAAAAAGACCAAGCAGAATAAAAACCAAAGTGTTTATCATCGATTGCTGCCTCCCTTATTGTAATACTAATCCGCAATACCCTTACGGGCACAAGATTAAAACATTACCTTGAAAGCGGATTAGTAAATACTATCTTGTGCCCCAAAGGGGTATTTTCCTTATTCGCGGGCAAATCTCGCTTGTGTCCTCCCGAAAGGGGCAGGGTATTGACCTAAGTGCCCTGCCTGTACTCGCTTGTCCTCGCGTAGCGGGGGCACAGCTGGTGAAAGGGTATTAGGTTATATTTGTCCGCGTTTTTAATAGAGAATAGTATAAAAGAATAAGCGCAAATGCGAAACACCCACCGGCTTCTCACATTTACGCTTCTTTTTAGAGTACCAAAAAATCCGCTCTTGCTATCTCATCTGCGCCGTATTAAACAGCTAAATGCAAAACACTCGTATATCAGGCTTGTTTTATTCTTCAGTCTTTTCGTCTTCCTCATCGGCCGCCGTTTTTATGCTTTGCGCCGCCGCTTCCGAACTGATTTCTTTCTTGCTTCTCTTTTTATGGGCCGACCAATACCCCAAGGCCACGACCCCTAATGTTACTACTATTAAAAATATCCAATGTAACGGTTCTAAATAATGCCCTAATTTTTCGTCTTTAAGCATCATCTCAGCGGCTGTATAGGCTATTAAACCAGCGCCAACATACACAATAACAGGGAACCGGTTCATAAGATTCGACAAAATAGAGGCGCCAAAAATAACTATCGGCACACTTATCGCCAACCCTATGATCAAGAGCGTCCAGTTTCCGTCAGCTTTGGCGGCTAAAGCCAAAACGTTGTCCAAACTCATTATCAGATCAGCAAATAAGATAGTTTTGATAGCCGCGTTCAAATTACTTCCAGCTTCAACATCCGGGTCGTCGTCACCGCCAGCCAGTAAATGATACCCGATGTAAACCAAAGCCAGACCTCCAATAAATTGAAGGTAAGGTATCCTAAGCAAATAAGTAACTACAACGCATAAAATAACTCTCAATATGACTGCCAACGCGCTGCCCCAAAAAATAGCCTGCTTCTTTTGTTTGCCCGGCAAATCCCGGCTAGCCAAAGCTATAACCACTGCGTTATCGCCGCTGAGCACGATATTCAGCAAGATCATAGATAACAAAGCTGTTACAAATTCCATTATTACCCCTCCTAATGACGCTTAACATCATAACCAAATGCAATAATCCAGACAGCATATGGAACTCTTAGGGATGCTACGCCTTTTCTTCCGCCTCTTTTTTATCACGGAATACTACGAATAAAAGCTTAACTACCCCCATGAATATGATGATAACCCCAAACATAGTCGGCAACCCAATAGCAGCTAGCTGCAAAGCCTGTTGAACAGAATTCATTTTTACC
>JAISDD010000132.1 GCA_031265005.1 Syntrophomonadaceae bacterium
TTCCGATCTTAAAAGCGCGGATTCCGTTCACCGGACCCAGCACGTTCACATCCATAACCCATTCCCATTCTCTGGCCGGCAGCGACCAAATCTCGCCGGGAACGCTGACGCCGGCATTATTAAAGAAAATATCCACCGCATTAAACTCGGCGATAGTTTTTTCAGCAAAAGTTTTAAACTCCTGGTCTTTTGATACGTCGAAAACATAAGTTAAAACATCTGAAGTTTGATTTCTAAGCTCTTTTTCCAATTCTTTTAATTTATCGCCGTTTATATCTCCCAAAGCCAATTTCATTCCTATCGAAGCGCAATATAAGGATAAACCCCTGCCAACGCCGCTGGCAGCCCCTGTGATAACCGCTACTTTCCCCTGGTAATCGATCATACTTAAATCACTCCTTTTATCGCATGATATGTCCTGACCGTTTTCGTTTATATGCCGGTCTCTTGCGGAATATCACTGTATTAAAATTACGCATCGATTTTGTAAGCTCAGTTTAGCGCGGCGACACTATTTATGATGGTGGTGGCCGCAGGTGCAATTATCTCCGCCTTCGCAATCATAAGGCGCAATTTTTATCAAATCCAAAGAAGATCTTAAATTGCTTCGCACCGCCGCCAAGTATTCTTGGCGCAGACTTTGCTGTTCCGCTTTTTCCGGCGCGGTAAGCGGTTGTATTTTGGCTTTTTGGGCCAGTTGATTTATCCTATTTATCTTTTCCTGTTTCATTTATATCCTTCTCCCATTTTCATCCCCAAAATAATCGCTGTTTTATAAATAATACACCATCCAACGCTTGTTTGACAAGGCAGCGTCACGTTTATATATCGCTGCGGACGCGCAGGTAACATTGTGAGCAGGACAACAATTTTTTCAATTTGACTGCAAGTTATAAATGTGATAAATACTATATATGTCAAATATTATATTATCTTTTACACGGCAAATAATGATACAAATTTCTATTATATTTAAGGAGGAGAATTATGCGAAAATTACTAGCGGTTATGTTGACTATCGGGATCCTGCTGGCTACTAATGTACCGGCGGCTTTAGCAGACGAGGCTCCAATGGAATTTGCTGATATAAAAGGCCATTGGGCGGAAAAGGTCATTTTGGAAATGACGCAGGCTAATATTTTACAAAGTTTTGATACGAATGAACAAGGAGAAAATCTTTTTGCTCCTGATATTCCGGTAACCAAAACAGAAGCGGCGGCGGCTTTCAGCAAAATATTGCAATTGCCTTCCGAGGAAATTTTTCAGGACGCTTCGGGAAACAACTTAGATATAAGCATTCATGTAAATGCTAACTACAACGGAAACCGCCCCATAATAATGGAAGGCTCTATCGTAAGCAGATTGGAAACAGCTGTGGCGATACAGAACGCTTTCACCGTCAAGGGGTACAACGCGCCGATGATTATGATTATGCCTTATTTCCATGACACCGGTGAACTTACTCAAGAACAGCTGGGTTCGGTAATATTTGTCAATAATACCAGTATTATGAAAGGGTATAATGATTACTTCCGTCCTGATCAGGTTTTGACCCGCGCCGAACTTGCCCAGATACTGAGTTGCTGTCAGCGGTTGGTAGCAATGAATACCCCAACAGAGAACAGCGGCAATGAGGGCGCGTCTTTAGAAACGGCCAGCACCATTGAAGAGACTGATAAAATAGTTACTAATTTAAATGTTCCCGTTTTGAAAAATCTTTCCTCAGAGGCAGTACAAGAGCAAGTAAACGCTTTGTGGGAAAATGAAGCGCTAAAATTTAAGCAGGAAATAGCGCAACTGGCTTCAGAAGACACCACTATAGATACGGTCGAGCCTAAAGACCCTTATGAAGCTACTAGCACCTACAAATTAGGAATTTTAAAACCTGAATTCATCAGTTTATATGTAGATTATTATTCATATACCCGCGGCGCGCACGGTTCAACTGACCGGGTGGCCTATAATATCGATTTACTTACTGGAAAACAGATCGCTCTCTCAGAGCTTTTCGTACAGGATTTTGATTATAAAATTTTCATCAATGATATTATTAAAGCTGAAATTCAAGCTGACCAGGGTAGTTATTTTGAAAACGACGCCCAGGCCTTTAAAGAAATCACGGCTGATCAGCAATATTATATAAATGAAAATAACTTGGTAATATATTTCGACCTTTATGAAATCGCCCCTTACGCAACAGGAATTCCTGAATTTGCAATTCCTTTAGCTGATTTACAAGGGAAGTTAACGGTTGAATTGCCATAATTGCTCCTAAATAAACTAAAAAACCTAAGGTGAAAACAGCTTCCGCATGTGGAGGAGTTTTCACCTTTTTTTAGCTGTTCGTGTAGGGTTCCTCTTTATCAAAGCTTGCAATAAAAAACTGTTTGTGTCATCATATTTAATTGAGAAGCTTGTATGAACCAGTCAGCGGGTGGTGCCGCTGCCGGTAAGGAGGAAGATTGGTGAAGCCGTTGAAAGTAAGATTTGCTCCTAGTCCCACCGGCCCTTTGCATATCGGAGGCGCTCGCTCGGCCTTATTTAATTATTTATTCGCCGAACACCATAACGCGCAACTGGTACTGCGCATAGAAGACACTGATTTAGAGCGCTCCCGGCGCGAATACGAAGACGAAATAATATCTTCTCTCCGCTGGCTGGGGCTGACTTGGGCGGAAGGCGTGGATACCGGCGGAGAAAACGGCCCTTACCGGCAAACAGAACGCCTCGATCTTTATCGCCGTTATGAAAAACAGCTTTTGGTAGCCAACCATGCTTATTATTGTTTTTGCAGCGCAGATGACCTGGAACAAGAACGCCAAAGTTTAATCAGTAAAGGAGAAACGCCGCGTTATTTAGGAAAATGCCGTCACCTTAGCCCGCAGGCAGTTGAAGAAAAATTGCGGCAAGGCCTAAAACCAACCGTTCGTTTCCAGGTTCCAGCCGCAGAAATCATTGAAATACCAGATTTGGTTCGCGGGCCGGTCAGGTTTGCGACGGAAGAAATAGGCGATTTCATTATCGTAAAATCTGACGGTATCCCTACTTATAATTTCGCAGTAGTAATTGACGACACTCTGATGGATATCACTCATGTGATAAGAGCGGAAGAACATTTATCCAATACGCCGCGTCAATGGCTTATATACAGCGCTTTAGGCTTTCCTGCGCCTGAATTTGCGCATATTTCTTTAATTCTAGGAGCCGACCGGCAAAAAATGAGCAAAAGGCATGGGGCTACCTCATTGATACAATATCGGGAAATTGGATATTTGCCGGAAGCGTTATTCAACTTTTTGGGGTTTTTAGGATGGTCCCCTGAAGGAGAAGAGCAGATTTTGAGCAGAGAAGAATTTACGGCCGCCTTTACTTTGGAAAGAGTATCAAAAAGTCCAGCGGTTTTTGATTTAAACAAACTGAATTGGCTGAATCATCAGTATTTACTGAAAAAAAGCCTTGCAGACTACGCTTTATTGCTGGAACCTTTTTTGAAAAAGTCCGCTTATTATCAATCTTTTGTCCAGCTCACTCCGGAACAAAAAGAATTATTTATGACCGGGATGAGGTCACGGCTGGTTTTTTTGAGCGAAGTGGAAGAATATTTACAATTACTGTTCGGTCCGCTGCAATATTCTCCTGAAAGTGAGGAAGTATTGGCAGAAAACGACGTGCTGCCGGTTTTAAATTATATCAAAGACCACTTCCCGGCAGATACTTCCGCCGCTAATGTGGAAACTTTTTTAAAAAACAGTATCAAAACGCTGAAAATCAAGCCTAAACAATTGTATATGCCGTTGCGATGCGCGTTGAGCGGACAAATACATGGGATGGAACTGCCGGTTATGATCAACATTTGGGGACAAAAAGAATTTTTATCACGCTTACAGCTTGCGCTGGGGAAAATAAACGGCAATGATTGTTAATCATTGGTAGTTTCCGTGTCATGTCACCATACTCAAACAGAAAGAGGAGAGCAGGAGCATGCGCTTGTACAATACTCTTATTGGGGCCAAAGAAGAATTTGTCACTTTGGCGCCGGCAGAAGTAAAAATGTATGTATGTGGTCCTACCACTTATAATTATATTCATTTGGGCAACGCCCGGCCGTTAGTAGTATTCGATACTATCAGAAGGTATTTGGAATTCAAAGGATATAAGGTGCGCTATATCCAAAACTTTACCGACATTGACGACAAAATTATCAACCGGGCGGCGGAAGAAAGCGTAGACCCTTTGTCTCTGTCGGAAAAATATATACGGGAGTATTTTATTGACGCCGACGCCCTAGGAATAAAGAGAGCGCAAGTTCATCCGCGGGTGAGCGAACACATTGATGAAATAATCGCCGCCGTCGCTAAGCTAATTGAGTGTAATTCCGCTTATGAACTAGAAGGAAACGTTTATTACCGTGTGAAATCTTTTGCTAATTATGGATTTTTGTCTCATCGCTCCCTGGAAGACATGCTGGCTGGAGCGCGGGTAGAGGTAGACGAGCGCAAAGAAGACCCTATGGATTTCGCTCTGTGGAAAAAAACCAAACCAGGCGAACTTTTTTGGGAAAGTCCCTGGGGCCCGGGAAGGCCTGGCTGGCACATCGAGTGCTCGGTAATGGCTACCAATTATTTGGGAAACACCATTGATATTCACGGCGGAGGCCGGGATCTGATTTTTCCTCATCATGAAAACGAAATAGCGCAAGCTGAAGCTTTAACCGGAGAAAAATTTGTTAAGTACTGGCTGCATAACGGCTTTATTACCGTAAATGACGAAAAAATGTCAAAATCACTGGGCAATTTTTTCATTTTGCGGGATATTTTAAAAAAATACTCTCCTGATGTAGTAAGATTTTATTTGATTAACACCCATTATCGCAGCCCTTTAGATTTTGACGACGGTAAACTGGAAGAAGCCAAAAAATCTTTGCAGCGTATTAAGACCACCTGCCGTTTAGCGGAAGAATTTACAGAAAACGCCGGGGATTTGAATTTACCTGTAAACAGCGCTCACAGTTTAAGCGAACGGCTTGTAACATGGCAAGAATTACTTTTAAAAGACGGCCGGATATTAGAAAAATTATTACCTGTCCCATATCTCGCAGGACTTACCCATTTAAAACAAGAATTTAACCTAAAAGAACATGAGGCGTTCGTTAAGAAAATAGATGATTTACAGGCAAAATTTATTGAAGCGATGGACGACGACTTTAACACCGCTAAAGCCATCGGCGTTTTATTTGAAATAATCCGGGAATTAAACGTA
>JAISDD010000139.1 GCA_031265005.1 Syntrophomonadaceae bacterium
ATATTTTTATCATCATCAACCACCATTACTTTACTCATAATATCACCTTTTCATTTCATGAATCATCCGGATGTTTTTACAAGCGCCTTTTTAATAAATTATAAACACTTTTTTAAACTGAATATAAACCATATTTTTATGTTCAGCAAAGAACTTTTGCCCATTTTCATTATAATTACCTTAAAAAAATGAAAAATCGGAACTTTTTTTATAAATCGAGCGCTAGGCGTACTGTACGCCGTATAGGATCGCGATTTATTCTAAGCATTTGTTTATTTTGCTTTGAACAATTTTACGATAAGCCATATCATCGAACCCAATATTATAAATAAAAACACAGGAAGAAACCAGCTTGGCAACTCTTTAAACAAAGATGAAATTATCGTTAAATACGCGAACGTCGCCACCACTAATAATTTAGTCGCGCTCAGCACACTTTTTAAAATTCGATAAACGCGTTCTTTGTTTTCTTCTGTAACTGCCACACCAGTATTCCATATTCGCGGGAAACCCTCAAGAATAGTCATCAAGAAATATATAATCCACGCTATAACAGTCATAATCAGCAATTCATTTTTATTTCCCCATCTGTCTATCTCGCCCATCGCATTGTAATGCCCTGGAACTTTACCAGGGATATTGTTCCAATTTACTGCCAAATATACTGTTATGCCCAATAATAATAGCAAGCAGATGATATTTATTACTATGTCAAATTTCCTGTTTTTCACTTTCATAAAGGTCACCTTTTTTTAACTTATACTATTCTATATTAAAAACGCGGACAAATCTCGCTTGTGCCCGCCCGAAAGGGGCAGGATATGACCTTTAGGTTATATTTATCCGCGGCTAAGGAAAATACCCCTTTGGGGCACAAGATAGTATTTACTAATGTGTGCCCTAAAAGGGTATCCGCTTTAAGGGAACAGATTTAATCTTGTGCCCTGTAGGGGTATTGCGGATTAGTATTAGTTTCGCCTCCCGCTGTTTTGCATGATATGTAAGATTTTTTCACGCTTGCGGAAAACAATACTGTGAGATGCGCCGCCCAAACATACCGTCAATCCCGTTCAGCGCGTAAAAACAGCCCGGTAAAGTGATGATTTAACGGGATCTAATTTTTGGTCCTTCATAGAGCATTGGAGCGCACAAACGTACGCTCCAACTGTTGTTCAATTATATTCAAATTTAAAAATATTAAAACTTATTGCATAGCCAGCAATATTTTATCAACCGTAGCCTTCGCGTCTCCAAAACACATATAAGAATTCTCTTTATAGAATAAAGGATTCCCAACCCCGGCATAGCCAGCGTTCATAGAACGTTTAAAGATCACTACGGTATTCGCTTTCCAAACCTCCAGCACTGGCATACCCGCTATAGGACTTGAGGGGTCGTCCTGCGCCGATGGATTTACTGTGTCGTTAGCGCCGATGACCAATACCGTATCAGTTCCCGGAAAATCTTCATTGATCTCATCCATTTCCAGAACAATGTCATATGGTACTTTCGCTTCCGCCAGGAGAACATTCATATGTCCCGGCAAACGCCCAGCTACCGGATGTATCGCAAAACGTACATTGACGCCCTTTTCTTTCAGTCTCCTCGTAATATCCGCCACCGGATACTGCGCCTGCGCGACGGCCATTCCGTAACCAGGCACAATGACTACAGATTCAGATTGCTTTAAAGCTTCCGCTACTTCTTCAGGGTTCATTTCCCGGTATTCCCCTTCTTCCTCGGTCGAGACAGCAGCACCTTCATTTCCGAAACCGCCCGCGATGACAGAGATGAATGAGCGGTTCATCGCTTTACACATTATATAGGACAAGATCGCGCCGGAAGAACCGACCAGTGCTCCTGTTACTATGAGAAGGTCGTTTGATAGCATAAAACCTGCGGCAGCCGTGGCCCACCCTGAATAAGAATTGAGCATTGAGATTACGACTGGCATATCCGCGCCGCCAATAGAGGACACCATGTGCAACCCTAAAACGAACGCGATCACGGTCATAACGATTAGAAATACGAGAGAATCCGAAGCTCCTTGAGCAGAAAGGAAAAAACCCATAAGCACTACCGAAGCTACAATGGCGAGAAGGTTCCACCAGTGCTTGCCCGGCAGGGAAAGGGCGCTTGAGCTTATGATTCCCCGCAGTTTACCGAAAGCTATTATGGATCCGGTAAAGGTGACGGCTCCGATGAAGACCCCCAAAAAAACCTCTGTAAGCTCTAAAGTCACAGAGCCTCCGTGTACCGCCGCTTCCAGCGACGTCTTGAAAAAACTGTTGTAACCTACAAGAACCGCCGCCAATCCTACGAAGCTATGCAGACAGGCAACTAATTCCGGCATACCAGTCATTTCCACTTTCAACGCCAGACGAACGCCGATAAGTCCTCCGACAACCATCGCGACCAAAATATAACCAAAAATTCTAAGGTTCTCGGTTTCGAGAAAATATCCGGCATATTCAGTCGCAGAGCCTTTAATAACGCCCGCGCTCACCAGTGTCGCCAGTAAAGCAATGATCATGCCGACGATACCAAAAATATTTCCTTTTTTCGCGCTCTCCTGCTTTGACAAACCGGCCAAACTAAGAATAAATAAGAGCGCCGCGACAATATATGCTACTGTTATCAGTCCATGAAACATTGAACTTTCCTCCTTATTCCTTACTGAACATCTTCAGCATTCGCTGGGTTACTGTAAACCCGCCGACAACATTGATGGTCGCGATCAATATCCCGATAAAGGACAATATCGCTACGACCGGATATGTGGAACCAATCTGCAGCAACGCGCCCACCACGATGATACCGGAAATGGCGTTGGTTACTGACATAAGGGGCGTATGCAACGCATAGGTCACATTCCATACGACATAGTAACCCACTACGCAAGCCAATATAAAAACAGTAAAGTGCGATAAAAACTCACTGGGGGAAAACATTCCCATCAGGAATAACAGTATGACACCAGCCACGGCCAATACCCCTTTGAGCCCGCCTGTACTTTTCTTTTCACTGGACGCCGCGGCTACTTTCGCTTCTTCTTTTTTTGCCGGAGCGGCGGACACACTGATGTCGGGAGGCGGGAAAGTTACCGCTCCATCATGTATAACGCTCATGTTGCGCAACACTACATCCTCAAAATCAATATTTATATTTCCGTCTTTCTCCTTGGAAAGCAGTTTAGCCAAGTTCACTAGGTTCGTCGCATACATTTCTGACGATTGAGCCGGCAGGCGACCCGCCAGGTCAGTATAACCAATTATTTTTACTCCCGAAGCGGTTATAGTCTCCTCACCAGGAACTGTATATTCGCAGTTTCCGCCTGTGGACGCCGCCATATCTACGATGACAGAACCCGGTTTCATGCTGTCCACCATCTCTTTGGTGATCAGCCTGGGCGCAGGTTTTCCCGGAATTAAAGCGGTCGTAACTATGATATCTACTTCTTTTGATTGTGCGGCAAAAAGAGCCATTTCAGCCTTTAAGAACTCATCCGACATAACTTTGGCATAGCCGCCGGAAGTAGAACCGTCTTCTTCGCCTTCAAAGTCCAGTTTAAGAAATTCCCCGCCCATGGATTCAATCTGCTCCGCCACTTCCAGGCGGGTATCAAACGCGCGGACGATAGCGCCTAAGGAGCGCGCGGCGCCGATAGCGGCCAATCCGGCAACCCCCGCGCCGATAACCAAAACCTTCGCAGGCGGTACTTTACCCGCCGCGGTGATCTGCCCGGTAAAAAAGCGTCCGAAACTGTGAGCCGCTTCTACAACGGCCCGATAGCCGCCGATATTAGCCATGGAGGATAGAGCATCAAGAGACTGGGCGCGCGAAATACGCGGCACCATATCCATCGCCAAAATGTTGATTTTCTTACCGGAAAGTTTATCGACTAAATCCGGGTTCAGCGCCGGATACAGAAAACTCACCAAAGTCGCGCCTTCTTTAAGTTTTGCTATTTCTTCCTCATTAGGAGCATTCAATTTGTAAATAAGAGCGCAATTCCAAATTACATCGCTGGCAGCAACGTCGGCGCCCGCCTCGCGATATGCCTCATCTGTAAAGCTTGATTTTTCTCCCGCTCCAGATTCTACCACAACTTCAAAACCAAGTTTCTTTAACTGTTTTACAGTATTAGGAGTTGCGGCAACACGTTTTTCATCGGCAATACTCTCTTTAGGGATACCTATTATCATTTATTTACTCCTTTCTTACCACTGCCCCAGGCAGTTTTATACGCGCGCCGCGTACAATAAAAGCACAGTAAACTTCTCCAAGGACTGTACAAGCCGGAGCAATGTTAAAGTCCCTGTATGATTACTATCTTCATTTTAAGCCGGCGCCCACGCTGATTCTGCGAGATTATTCTTTTTCTCGGGTTTCAGGCCCCGTTGCTAACGCAACCGCCTATTTTCCCCCAGCAATGTTTTCGCATTTTTTCACGATAACCCCGTTAGTCTCTATAGTTCTTTTTGTATCACTTACCGTCTCATTCTTCGGCTTCCGTCCCCAGGTTAGGATTGTCCCATTCATTAAAGCGCCCCTACCAAGTCAAGACTTGGTTTGAGCGTCTCCGCACCCGGCTGCCATCTAGCGGGGCATACCTGGTCGCCATGCTCCGCAACAAATTGTGAGGCTTTCACCCTGCGAAGCAATTCTTCTGAGTTGCGCCCTACGTTGCTTGCCGTAACTTCGTAAGCGACGATCTTTCCCGCTGGGTTGACGATAAAGCTGCCCCGCTCCGCCAATCCGCCATCTTCAATCAGGACATCAAAACCCTTTGCCAGCTTCCCTGTGGGATCCGCCAACATTGGGTATTTTATATTTTTGACAGTATCCGACGCATCATGCCACGCTTTGTGAACAAAATGCGTATCGCAGGAAACGGAATAAATTTCACATCCGCTCTCCTGGAATTGGTCATAAATACCTGCCAGATCCGCAAGTTCCGTAGGACAAACAAACGTGAAATCTGCCGGGTAAAAGAAAAATACTGACCATTTCCCTAAAATATCTTTTTTTGAAACTTCCTTAAAGGCGCCATTTGCATACGCCTGTACGGTAAAATCAACGACTTCTTTGTTAATCAGCGACATATTGATTCACCTCCCATGCACTCCCAAAAGTATATTTTTCCTCTATAGTTAGCTTGCGATAACTACAGCAATCATACTATATAGGCCTTGTGCTGTCAATACATAAAGTTGAACAATAGTGTGAAAATTGGGGCATTTCAGAGAAATATGCATTTATAACGCCGTCTCTCTCTTTCTTTTCAGCAAAGATGGCACATTATTTGCAATAAAAGTTTTAGCGGTAAATATTTCGCTTCTGCTGCACAGGCGGGATAAATTCCCTTAAAGTTTTACCTGATTCCGCTTGGGTATGCCGTGTAACATTCCGTTTACAGGCAACGTCCGCGTGGGTCGTGTAAATACTTTTGAAAACTCAGGCGTAAAGGCTGGATTGATACCTGCACGCGCATAAAGCGCCTGAGCCATACGTACCTCGATGAAAGCGCCGTCCGTCTTTGTATAGAACGCGCATAACAAAAACGCCTACTTAAGAATATAGAAATTGTTTCCGTCAATGAGGAGCTTATCGGCCTCGGGGCCATATTGGTACACTATATTGCCTTCTCGCGAAATCAGAAACGCGGAATATGGGTTGACGTCTGTCAACTGAAAAGAACACCACAGGTATTGGTCCTCTACCGCGAAACAATCATATCGTATAAATTCTTTTCCGGTCAAGTTGTCGCGGGCTGACATTGTGTGTAAAGCCTTAGCTCCGGGATTTACCGAAACGCCGTCAGAAAAACGGAAAATACCATCATCCTCAGACGACACATAATAGACATCATCTCCAAAAAGCACGAAAGTCTTTACGGAAGTGTCCAAAAGCGTCTTCACGCTGCCGCCGTCAAGATCCATAGTACTCAACTGTTTCTTTTCATTCATAAAGTATATACTTCCGTCGCGTATGTAAAACTTGTCGGCCGCCGCTTGGTTCAGAACCGTATTTTCTCCTGTGTCCACATTCACGCGGCATATTTTGGAAGAACTCTGTGAAAATTCAGCCCTGTCGGCGCCAAGCAAGTAAAGATATCTTCCCATGTAGTATAGGTCTGCTTCATAGGCTTGCTTACGAGTAATAGAAAGGTAATTGCCATCATAAGACACGACATTGCCGTAGCAGAAATTCGGATCGCCTATTTTTCGGAATTCAGCGTCATCCACGGTTTTGACGGTTAAATTATCGAGAGGGGCTCCGGCAACAATCGAAGCGCCTATTCGTACGGAAATCCCATCGATTTCAGTAACAAATTGATCAACCCTGGTCAAGGATCCGTCATCCTCGACGCAGTACAGCAGATCCGTACCCATCGTGGGGCTTCCGACAGGCATGTACAGGAAAGTTTTATCTTCAAATTTATGTCCTTTCAGGGTTCCGTGCCAGTCGCCGATTTCCGCCTCGCGCAGAACAATTACAGGGTTTGAGGGATTTGACACGGGGGCGCGCAGCACGTTCTTGCCGTCCGCGTAGAAAAAGAAACCGTTCGCCGTGACCGCGCTGAGCCCTACCCTGCCAGGCAGCGTTACTTCGCTGATATTTACAGCGGGCGCATAGGCGGCCTGCGGATCCTTTTTCGTCGTGTCAATATGGAGTCCGCTGCGGTCATAGAAATAATTCCAGCCGAACTCATCGGCGGCAAAGCGCCAAGTCAAAGGGAAATAAGTAACGTTACGAAACAAAAGTAACGGATACTCTTCCTGTCCGTTGTCGATCGTTTTCCCATTCACACTAACCGGAAAAGCCGTTATCAAGGCTGTCTGCCTATTAGCGCTCACGCCCGGCAAAGATCCGGCATAGTACCCTCCAGTCACGTTGCTTTTTTTTATTTTCAGTCCCGCAGCAGCATCCCATTCAGTTTCAAGTCCTAAAAAACGGCAATCATGCCAAGTCATAGGAAAATACACTATGTCTTTATAGGTTATCAGCGGATATTCCCTGCCCTCGTTGTCCACGGCTACCCCATTCAAAAACACAGGCACTTGAGCCACAGTGACGGACACCGAAGCGGCATAGGCTGGAGGGGCCGGTACTGCTGCCAGCAGAGCAAAAGCCGCAAAGAAGGCAAGGAGCGCTAAAATCTTTTTCCAAAGAGCTTCTATCACGCCGTTTTCTTTTATGCCTAGTAAATATAAGCGCGATTTGTAATTTTGCTGATTGATTTCTCCGATACGCACAATCTATCACCTCTCGTCAAATTCATATGTTTATAAACTATTACATCTCATACTCGCTTTTATCCTCGCCTTACTTGTTATATTCTTCCATCACCCTCAGCTAGTCCAAGGTCTTGATGACGATTTTATCCCCGCGCAGCTCATGTGCGGATCGTTCTAAAACGCACGTATTCGCCGCACCGTAGAACGGGTCAACATTCCCGATGATCTCAAACGGGATTTTTCCCTGTTTAAGTGACTGGCGCACAAAGATATTGAACGCCGCGGTCATGCTTAAACCTAAATCGGCAAAGAACGCTTCCGCGTGTTCTTTGAGTTCCTTATCGATACGAATATTGAGATTGGTTGTTTCAGCCATTGCACAATTGCCTCCATGCTTATTATTACACTTCATATTATGTGCGTTGTCAATATTTTGCACGTAATTTTATGAAAAACTTTTTTTGCCCTTTTGCTGCAAAAGTAAGATTATTTATGATACAATTTATCAAATCATACTCCTGAAAGGACTTTCATATTGACGGTTATCGGCATAGCTGCGGAATTCAATCCTTTTCACAACGGACACTTATTCCTTCTTAAAACCGCCCGGGAAAAGTATCCTGATTCAGCTTGCATCTGCGTAATGAGCGGCAATTTTGTTCAGCGCGGCCAGCCGGCCCTATGTGACAAGTGGGCGCGCGCGGAAATGGCTTTACACGGCGGAGCCGATTTAGTCATCGAACTTCCTTTTTGTTTCGCTGTGCGCAGCGCGAACTACTTCGCCGCCGGCGTTTTAGAACTAATGGCCCGTTTAGAAGTCGTTACTCATCTGCTTTTCGGCAGTGAATGCGGGCAGATGAAATTTTTAGAACCAATCGCTTCTGAACTTTTTCCGGAAACCTCCGCTTTCAAAAGTTATCTGCGGCATTATTTATCTTTAGGCTTAAATTTTCCATCGGCCAGAGCCCAGGCTTTGCAGGCTTATCTTGACGCCCCGGACTTAAAAGAAATATTGCAAGGTCCGAACAACATTTTAGCTTTAGAATATTTGCGAATATTAAAAGAAAAAAATCTTAGTATCGTTCCCCTGACCATACCCCTAAAAAAAAATTTCTCAGACGGCTTTGAAAACCGGCCTTATTCAAAAGCCAGCGCTATAAGGAACGAGCTTATATCTGGTTCACCGCTCACCTATTTCTCTCAAAACCTTTTACCCCTTCCCCTTTTCAGTTCCGGCATCATACAGCGAGAAATCCGGATGGGCCGCGCTCCCGTTTTACCTCACGCGTTCGAACAGGCCATAATGATCAAACTGCGTTCGTTAAAACCGCCGGAACTTAGAAAAATAAATGATATCAATGAAGGCTTGGAACACCGCATACTGAAAGCCGCCCATTCCTGCGGCGATTTAGATATGATACGCAAAAAAATTAAAAGCAAACGCTATAATATGACCAAAATCGACCGCCTATTGCTGTATATTCTGTTTTCTTTAAGCAAAGAACAAATAAAAATTTTCGACCAAACCGGTCCGAGTTATATTCACGTTTTAGCTTTTTCATCCAAAGGCAAAGAAATCCTGCGCACTATTAAAAACCGTGCGCGGCTCCCTGTCATAAGCCGGGGGCAAGACATAAAAGCCTTGCTCAAGTATGGCGGCCCTGTAAGCCAAATGCTGGCTTTAGACGTAAGGGCCGGCGATTACTACGCTTTAGCCGCTCCCAGTCCGGAAGCGAGAAGCGGGGGACGTGATTATAATACCGCGCCGGCGCAAATTTATTAATTCTTGCCGCGCAAAGAACTAGGACGAGTATTTAACATTTTTTTAATTTCCGCTACGCGAGGTTCAGTTTCCGCGCGTCCCAAAGCAATCAATTGTTTAACCGAGGCAAAATCCTGCGGCGCAAAATGCCCTACTTTCGGTTTTAATAAAATATCGGCCTGGGGTTCCGCAAAATCGAATTGAACTTTTTGCATGATATCCAAAGAAGTCATCAGCACATCCAGAATGCCATTGATTTTTGTTTCTTTATTGTGAGTGTAATTAACCTCCACCGCGATAATTATATCCGATCCTTTTGATTTGGCTACTTCGATGGGTAAACGGTCTGTGACCGCTCCGTCAACCAACACCATGCCCTCCTTTTTTACCGGCTGAAAAACGCCTGGTATGGAAATACTGGCCCGAATGGCTTCCGTTACCGAGCCTTCATTTATTATTACTCTTTGCCCGCTGACCAAATCAGTCGCCACAGCATAAAAAGGAATATCCAAATCCTCAAAATTTTTGTTTTTGGTAAGCAAGGAAAGCAATTTTTTTATTTTCTCCCCGGCGATGAAACCCATCCTCGGATAGGAAATGTCGAAAAACATTTTAGTATCAATGTTTTCAACCATTTTTCCCAGCATTTTCATGTCGACTCCCGCAGCGTATACGCCTCCCACCATAGCACCGATACTGCATCCGGCCACGAGATCGATGGGAATATCGTTTTCCCTAAGCACTTGCAAGACGCCAATGTGCGCCAGCCCGCGGGCGCTTCCCGAACCCAAAGCTAATCCTATTTTCGGTCTGTTTTCCATCTTGTTCCCTTTCTCAATTCATCCGCCGCTTATGGGCCGCAGGTTTCACCAGTCCAAATCACCAGTAACGCAAATCTCTTTTCCCTTTAAATTAAACCGTTCCAACCTCAAAAACACCAAACACTTCTATAAAAGTACTTTCAACATATAAATAATCATACGTTTAAGAAAGAGTAATAATGAAAAATATGAGCAGATTATTTTTTATAATCATTATCATTATAATAAATTTTTCTATGATCATAAATCCGCTAGAAACTGTAAATGCGGCTATTTCAGGTTTTAAGCTCTGGTACAATATCCTTGTGCCTGCTTTACTGCCTTTTTTCATCGTCAGTGACCTTATGGTCAGTTCCGGAGTAATGACCGTTCTGGGATTATTACTGGAACCGGTCATGCGTCCTTTGTTTCACCTGCCCGGTTGCGCTTCTTTGGTCGTGGTCATGGGTTTTACCAGCGGTTATCCCGTAGGAGCTATCCTCACCCGAAGACTTTATGACGACAAAATGTTAAACCTCGAAGAAGCTGAGCATCTGATTTCATTTACCAACAACTCCAGCCCTTTGTTCATCATTGGCGCCGTCGGGATAGGAATGCTGTCCGCGCCGGCTTACGGTTATCTATTATTAATTTCCCTTTACGCCGCCAACTTATTGGTTGGGGTACTTACCCGCCGCCGCGCCGCCGGTAATTTTTCCGCTCCGCCCGCCTCATCTGTCAGCATACATATGCTCAGGCAAACCTGGAAACGCAGCCGCCCTTTGAACATAGGGCTGATCATGGGCGCCGCTGTAAAAAATAGCATAAAAAACATATTGACCGTGGCCGGATTCGTTATTTTCTTTTCTGTAATTACTGATATGTTCATTCGTTGGGGTTGGGTGCAGCATTTTGCGTTCGTATTACACCGGTTTTTATCTATCTTGAAGCTAAGTGAAAATATGATTCAAGCCTGGGGGAGCGGATTATTGGAAATCACTTTAGGAACTCAAATCGCAGCTGCTTGTAATGACCATACCATACTGGCCCGGCTGATAATAATTTCTCTTATCTTAGCTTTCGGCGGCTTCAGCGTCCTGGCTCAAATAATGAGCATTACGGCTAACACGCCTGTTCGTTTTCGCGGATATTTCAAAGCCAGATTATTGCAAATGATACTATCCGGCATTTTTACTTATGGCGGTTATAAGCTCTTTTTCGCGCCGTCAACGTCTTATACTTTTGTATTCCCCCGTGAAAAGCTGTTATATTCCTTCGACGTTTGGCATATCGCCCTATCTTGTTTGATTTTATCGCTATCCGTCCTGATAGGGATTATTATTATACGGGTTATATTAAGTATTAATAATCGTTATTTTTAAGCGCTAAATTAACTTCATCCCGCCCTCTGCTTACGGCTTCCAAACTTTTCTGCAAAACCATTTCGGCATGATGCAAAATTTCAGACGCATATTCGTTAGCGTCCCGCCTGATATCAAGAGCGACATCTTCAGCTTTAGCGATAATTTCCTCTCCTGACCTTCTCGCATTTTGGGTAATCTCATTTTCATCCACAAGACGGGCAACCTGAAAACGAGAGTCTTCCATATACTGTTCCGCCTCGGCAAAAGCATCCTTTACAATCCGTTCTTTTTCCGTGAGTACCAAACGAGCCGTATCCAATTCTTCCGGCAAAATAGCCCTAATTCTGTCTAGAAAATCCAGTATTACATCGGGTTCGACCATAACTTTACCGTTTGACAAGGGTACTTTTTTACTGTTCTTGATATTCATTTCAATTGCGTCCAGAATATGATAAACCTCCATGCTCTAACTCCTCTCCGTTGAATGATAGTAATACAAAGAAGATTCTCCATAACTACTATATCGGTATTGTATCAGATTATCAAAGCTTTGGGATAGTTCTTTATTTTTAGGGCTGCGTATTACTATTATCCCTTCGTCTGATAAAAGCCCATTTTCCCCTAATTTCGCCATTATCTGAGAAAAAATTTTTTCATTAGTAAAGGGGGGGTCCACATAAATATAATCAAATTTTTCTCCTCGGCGTTTGAATAAATCCAGAGCTTTGAAAGCGTCCATCATAAAAACAGAAGACCCGGCGTCCAATTTACATTTTTGTATATTTTCTTTAATAGTCTTTACCGCTGTACGGCTTTGGTCAACAAAATAAACTCTTTCGGCGCCCCGGCTTAACGCTTCTACACCCACACTGCCGCTGCCGGCAAACAAATCCAAAAAAAACGCTCCCTCAATCTCGGCGCCCAGCACATTAAATAAAGCCCCTTTAATCATGTCGGTGATCGGCCTGGTCAAATATCCGGACGGCGCGTCCAGCTTTCTGCCTTTTGCAAAGCCCGCTATAACTCTCATAATCCTCCCCGCCCTCATAATGCGATTTTTGTTATTATTGCAAAAAATAGTATAAAATTATAATCCAAAGGCAATCATACAGTTACCGGAAAAAATCCGGTAACTACTCTTCGCTGATAGCTCTGCAAAATTTTCCTATCCTCCAAAGGGTGATTTAGGTCACCCTAATTACATATACCATATTGCAAATCTGTTCCATTTGTAAATAATATCTGACATTTTAATGTAAAGGAGAGACTCCCCATAAATAATTTTATCAAAGAATTTAAATTAAACGTAGACTTAGCCGTCGAAGCAAACGACTTATTAAGAGGCGGCAAAAATGTTGAAATCAACGGTATCGAAGAAAAAGTGGAAAATAGCAAACGCCTGCAAATTAATATAATTACGGTTACAACCCCGGAAGCGGGGGAAAAGATAGGCAAACCTCCCGGTAATTATATAACTATACAAGCCCCGCCTCTACAGGTAAACGACCCTGAACTGCAAGAGGAAATAATAAAGGTTTTAAGTAAAAATTTGCGAACGGTCACCGCGCCTTTTTTAAAACCGAACGATCCGGTTTTATTAGTAGGATTGGGCAACCGGCACGCGGTAGCCGACTCTTTAGGTCCTAAGTTTATTGAGTACAGCCCTATAACCCGGCATTATCATCAATACGTTCCAGAAGCTTTGGTGCAGGGTATGCGTCCCACCAGCGGAATTGCCCCGGGAGTGTTAGGCATAACCGGTTTAGAAACTCTGGAAATAATAAAAGGCGTCGTAGAAAAAACCAAACCTGCTTTAGTTATCGCGGTGGACTCTTTAGTAGCCCAGCAAACAGAACGGATCGGAAGGAGTATACAAATCTCCGATACCGGCATACATCCTGGATCCGGGATAGGTAACGCCCGTCACCCTTTAAATAAATATACTCTGGGAGTTCCGGTGATCGCCATCGGCTGCCCTACCATCGTCAACGCCGCCACTATATCAAATCAGAGCATACAAAATTTCTGTTCAAACAGCGCGTACGCATACGATGAAGCCGCCGCCATGAAATCCATCAAAACCGTATTGGCTTATTTCGGCGGTTCGCTATCCGTAACCCCTAAAGAAATCGATGAAATTATTAAAAACACCGCTAAAATCTTGGCCAGAGGGGTCGCCGCCGCTTTATTTCCCCATATCGGACAAAAACAACTGGAATTATACACGGTATGATCGCTTTCTCCATTGAGCGCGTCCGGTGAAATCTAATATATCTCCCCGGTGAGCGAAAACTGCGCCCGCAGCGGATAGAGTTTGAACGAAACCTTCATATTATCTGCTATCCGCGCTATTTCCGCCTGAAAGAGTGAACTGCTCCTATAAGCTGGCTAAAAAAACTTTATATGTAAAATAAGCGGATAATTGTCATCATCCGCTTATTTTTTCAATTTGTTAGTTTTTACGACTTTTATCTAATATTCATTACCGCTATTACTGCAAATTACCGGCTTTACTTTGCTGATACGAATGAATCATCTTTTTTACCATCTGTCCGCCAACGCTTCCGGCCTGCGCGGAAGTTAAGTCTCCGTTGTAACCTTGTTTCAGGTTTACGCCGACTTCTTGAGCAGCTTCATACTTAAATTGATTCATTGCCTCTTT
>JAISDD010000181.1 GCA_031265005.1 Syntrophomonadaceae bacterium
GAATGCCCGGTTCCGCTTCTTTCCCGATCCGGAGCGGCTACATACAACTCATGTTCACCCGCTAAAGTTTTTATAATTTCACACAATCCCCTGGCATTAATACCATCGTCATTAGTAAGCAGCAGCTTCATTCAAATTCCACCTTCCGCTCAAGAAGGTGAAAATGATTAAACGGCCAGTAAATCATCATAGCTTTGCCTTTAAGCCGGTCTATAGTCAGCCAAGCGTTCCATAAATGACTGTCAAAACTGTTTCCCCGATTGTCTCCCATAACAAATAACCCGTCCTCAGGAACTACTACCGGTCCATACTGATAATCGAAAGGTCCGTTGGTGTACGGTTCCTGCAATGGTTCGCCGTTTATGTAAACTTTACCGTTTCTGACTTCTACTGTTTCTCCTGGCAGCCCCACCACTCGCTTAATAAACAATTCCGTTTCCTGTAAAGCAGCCGGCGGGTCTAATACCACTATATCACCTCGCTGGGGGTCTTTAAAATGATAAATCATTTTATTTATCATAACCCGGTCGTTTTCTTGAATGGTCGGAAGCATAGAACCCGAAGGGATAAGACGCCCTTCCACTACGAAGAATCTCAAAACCATAGACAGGACAAAAGCAATCAATACTATACTGATAAGCTCTTTTAAAAAAGCTTTTATATCCGACACTCCCATAATTCACCTCTTATTTTAAAACTCATATATATGAATTGTCATTTCATTTTCTTGTTTATCTTTAGTGAGTCCAAACATTATATGTTGCTCTTTTAAACTTTTATTTAAAAAATCAACTACCAATACCAAACCAGGATCAGCGGGAAACGATTTCAGCGCTATAATTTTCAATTTGTCTTTATCATTTTCCCCCACTGTCAATTTTCCTTTCCCTGAATATTGTATTAAAACCGTCTTGGTATTACAAGGCACCTTGTTGAACTTTTCGGTATTATTAATTTTTCATACCCAAAACATTTTTAATTAATTTTAATGAAAACAACAAAAATTTATCTCACCGCAAAGCTTTCCTTAAATATAAAGAACAAAGCAACAAAGGAGGTATTTACCTAAGCCTCCTTTTTTACAAGCTGCTATGGTTAACAGCAGTGAAAATGATGAACTTTACAAAAAAGCTACTCGCTCGCGTCCGTTCCATTGTTATGTTCAAAACTGCTTATATTGACTGGCTTGAAAGGAGAAACAGTCGATATAGAATGTTTGTAAATCATCTGCTGCCTTTGCTGTTCTGACTCTATTACCACTGTAAAATTGTCAAAACCTCTTACTAACCCTTTTATTTGAAAACCATTGAGTAAAAAAATCGTAACCGGGATTTTTTCTTTCCTCAAATGATTCAAGAAAGCATCCTGAAGATTTAGTTGGGCTTTTCCCATTATTTATCCTCCATTCTTATGTTAACACTAACTTTCGCGACATGTCTTATTTTCATGTCCTTCCCATATCCAATAAAATTTTCTGAAAATACTTTCACGATCGTCTTTACTATCAACATTCACCCATTGTATGCGTTTATCTTTTTTAAACCAAGTAAGTTGTCTTTTAGCATAATTCCTGGTTTCTTTTTTAATAGCGGCGACAGTTTCTTCATAGCTTGAAAGCCCTTTGTAATAATACAGAATTTGTTTATAACCTAAAGCGTGCATAGCGTTATTTTCAAAATCATAACCTTGTTCCATCAGAAATAAAACTTCATCCAGAAGTCCCCGTTCCAGCATACGGTCAACCCTGCGGTTAATCCGGTCGTAAAGTTCCTGGCGCTCTACATTTAACCCTATCACCGTCAAATCATAATTAAGAGCCGTTTTTTTTTGCTGTTCTGAAAAAGGTTTCCCTGTCAGTTCATAAACTTCTAAAGCCCGCACTATCCTTTTTTTATCATTAGCACTGATCTTAGACGCGTAATCAGGATCTATTTTTAATAATTCCGCATAAACATCATTTAAACCTTTATCCGAGATTATTTTTTCCCACTTGTGCCTAATGTCTTTTCTTTTTTCCAAACTGAAAAATTCATAATTATCTACCACCGCCTGATAGTAAAGACCAGTTCCTCCCGCTAATATAGGAAGCTTACCCCGGCTGTTAATTTCCTCAATCAGCTGCTTGGCCGCTTCCGCAAACTGAGCCACGCTATAGTTTTCCCCAATATCCGCTATATCAAGCATATGATGTAAGATACCTTTTCTGTCTTCCAGTTTCAATTTTCCTGATCCTATATCCAAGCCTTTGTATATCTGCATAGAATCGCAGGATATTATTTCTCCATTTAGCTTTTCCGCTATATCTACAGCCAAATCTGATTTTCCTGTTGCAGTCGGCCCCACCACCGCTAATAATTTCAACATTGACTGCTCCTAACAGTAGAACGCTTAGTGAGCGCCTTAATAAGCGCTAAAATCATTTTAATCATATCTTTTACTTTAACACTATAAAACAATAACCCCATAAGCAATAGGATTATTTTTGCTTCCTTGTATATGAGTGAACCCCAGCCTGTCAAATTCGCCACTGTCGTTTCGTTCCTTGAGCACTACTTTTTTTCTGGCGACCCGTATAGCTTCGGTTACCGTCTCTATACTTACAGGCTCGGTGTCGGCAACCGATCTTAACAAAAGCATATTCTGGCTATCCAGTAAAGGTTTTCGGAACATGGGATCAAAATAAATGATATCTACTGAAGCGTCCGGCATATTGCGCAGATAATCGCGGTGGTTGCTTTTGAGTACCGTTATTCTTCGCATAGCGTCATTTAACCAAGTCTGCCGGCTCGTATACATTTTCATTCCCCATTTTACCACTTGAGCTACGGCTGGAGAAGTTTCCAAGCCCCATATCTTCCCGCCCGGCAAAAAGTAAGAAGCAACTATGGCGTCCGCTCCTAACCCCAAAGTACAATCCAGAAAAATATCCTCAGCTTGAAAAGCGCAGGCTTTTGCCATAAGATCAACTTGCCCCATTTTTCGGAACGACGTCAAGCGGTTATATGCCGCGCCAGGATGAAAAAACCATTTTGCATTTCCCAAATGCAGTATTGGTCCTTGTTGATGCCAAACCAAAACAGCTTCAGCTTTATATTCTTCCTTTAAGCTTTCCAAACTCTGATCCGCGCGATTTACAAAAACAAACCCCCCATCTTCGGCAAATTCTCGCGCCGGAGCGCTCATTCCTTGTTTCCTATATGATGTGGTAACAATGATTTTCATTTTTGCCTCTTAAAAATTCTATCCATCATATTACGGTCCATTACCACCAAAGTTGGCCGTCCATGCGGACAATACCGGTAATCTTCCGTCGCCAGCAAATCATCCACCAGACTTTTTATTTCCTCAATGTTTAACGCAGCCCCTCCTTTGATAGCTTTTTTGCAAGCTGACATAGCCAGTGTATCCTTTATAAGCTCCAGGTCTTTGCTGTTTTTTAATTCGCATAACTGATTTAATAATTCTATTTCCTGCCCTAAAGCGAAAACAGGCGCTGACCTGAGCAGCATGGACGTTTCTCCCAGAGGGTCCAGATAAAAGCCTAAATTATTCAAAATATCCTGGTGCGAATCCAGCCAATTCATGTATACCGGATTGAAATGCAAGGCCAACGGTATTGCTAAATTTTGTCCTTCGGTTTTATGAGCAGCCATTTTTTGCTTAAAGCGGGCGTAAATAACCTTTTCATGAGCGGCGTGTTGATCTATAATCCATAAATCTTGGTTCTTTTCTATGATTATATACGTATTCATGATCTGTCCTAAGATTTTATAATCTTTTTCCGTGTCCGCTTCCTCAAAAGCCAAATGTGTTGCCGCCGGATCTATTAAGCCCTGCGCTTTAAACTCTTCGTTCAAAAAAAACTCTTGATTAACCGGATTGTACGAATTTTCTTGCCTCTCGAAAACGTCATGATTCAATACGGTTTGCTCTTTAGGCCCGTAAAAATCACCCGCTGGTTCCCTCCATCCAGGCTTATTATTGGTTATAAACGATAAATCCGGCGTATAATCTAATCCGTTAAGCACATTACTGAGTACTTTAGATACTACTGTAAAAACATATCCTTCTTCTTTAAAACGTACTTCCATTTTTTGCGGATGAATATTTATATCTACCACGTCAGGCTGTAAATCTATATTTAAAATAACTATCGGCTGCTGCTTTGAAACCAACAAATTTTTATATGCTTGGTCGATCGCCTTAAACAGCATAGGGCTTTTTATAGGGCGGCGGTTTACGAAAAATATTTGCTGGCGGCGGTTTTTATGGACAAAAGACGGTCTGGAAACTAAACCTTGCAAATTACAGCGTTCACCCGCAAAATTTACCGGCAATAGATTACTCGCATAATCCTCCCCCCATAAAACCTTTACTACGTCTAGCAAATTACCGTTACCGGGCGTTTTGAAATAACTCCTCTTGTTATTGGTAAACGTAAACGAAACGTCCGGTCTGGCCAAAGCATATCTGCACATCAGGACATACACTTGATTGCCTTCGGTAACCGCTGATTTTAAAAATCCTTTACGGGCCGGCGTATTATAAAAAAGATCCTTTATAACTATTTTAGTTCCTGGCGGAAAAGGTGTATTTTCCTGACGCAGCAGCTTCCCCGCGGCCAATTCGGCTTTAACTCCGCTGCCTCCGGCTTGGCAGGTGGTAATCTCCACTTTGGACACGGCAGCTATGCTGGGCAGGGCTTCGCCCCTAAACCCTAAAGTACCGATGTTCAAGAGGTCTTCTTCTTTGCTTATTTTGCTGGTGGCATGGCGCAAAAAAGCTAAAGCTAATTCTTTCTCATTGATGCCCGCTCCGTTATCTGAAACTTCGATCAAGTCCCGTCCTCCTTCTGCAATATGCACTGCTATTTTGTTCGAATCGGCATCCAAAGCATTCTCCAGCAATTCTTTCACGACCGCCACCGGGCGGTCCACCACCTCGCCGGCGGCAATTTTATCTATCAGCAAATCGTCTAAAAGTTTAATCATTTTTTAATATACTTTCTCTTGAAGGCGCTTAATATTAAACGAATGAAACTTATCCCTAGGGTGATCTTGCAAATATACATAATCATACTTACCGGATTCGGTCATTTGCCGGTATAACTCAAGCCCTTCCGACTGGCATTTTTCACAACCATAAATAGGTATATTTACAGCGTATATTTTATAATACGCGCCGTCTCTTTGCCGGGCGGAAGAGGATAAACTTCTGTAACCTCCACAATTTTGGCATAATCTAAGGTTCAGCTTCTGTTCTTCGTGAATATAATCGGTATCATAAAAAATATTCCTGTTATATGAGAAAAAAGTCTTCCCTGTTTTCCTGTTCTCCCCAACCTTTTCTTCCCGCAAACGGAAATTATTCAGCTGCGTTTTGACTATTCTGTTGAGGCTGTCAATTTCCTGCGCCGCCGCGTTTTGGCTCTCTCTTTTATACCCCGGTTCTTTTAAATTGGAAAAATCAATACCGGCCATCGCCATAATAATACCCATATTCACATAAGGCAAGGCGGTTTCCACTGAATATCCGCCTTCCAACACCGCAATATCAGGCGCCAGTTTTTGATTCAAAATCGCGTAGCCTTGAGCGGTAAAATTCATATTAGCCAAAGGATCACTGAAGTGATTGTCCTGCCCGGCTGAATTTATTATCAGTTCCGGTTTGAATTCTTCTAAAATCGGCAAAACCAGATTATCCAATATGTAATGAATGCCGTAGTCCCCTGTCCCAGGAGCCAAAGGAATGTTTATAGTCGTGCCATAGGCCAAGGGGCCTCCTAATTCGTCCATAAACCCAGAACCGGGGTAAAGAGTGCGGCCATCTTGATGAAAAGATATGAACAAAACATTGGGATCATGGTAAAATATTTCCTGGCTGCCGTCTCCGTGGTGGACGTCGGTGTCTACTATGGCAATTTTTTCTAATCCATAATTCTGCCTTATGTATTCTACCATTATGGCTTCATTGTTGATATCACAAAACCCCCTGTTGCCGTGACTCACGGTCATAGCGTGATGACCTGGCGGCCTGATAATGGCAAAGGCGTTTTTAACTTCTTTTTGCATAAAAGCGTCAGCCAAGACTAGAGTCGAACCGGCCGACACTAAATGCGCTTTGGTTACTCTTGACTCTACATCCGGCACGCAAAAATGAGTCCTGGAAATATCTTTTTCGGTAGCCATACGGGATTGATATTCTTTTATATTAGGCAGATCCATTATTCCTTCTTCAAAAAGCTGATCCCTGGTATATAACAAACGTTCCTCCCTTTCCGGATGAGTAGGAGAAATAGCCCAGTCAAAAGCGGGGAAAAATAATATTCCGGTCGGTTTCATTTGATCACCCCCTGAAATTGTTCTACAAACCCCGGCGCAATCTCTATCCCAATATCAAATATTTTCCCGGCCGTATCCCAACCTCGAACCATATTGAATTGTTCTTCCATATAATATTGCGCCTGCGGTGTCATATGCTCTAGCCCCCTGTCAGCCGCCGCGTTTTTTAAACATTCCAAAGCTAATGTTTTGGCTTCTTCCAGGCCAAACCGGCTGCTTTTTTCAATAACCCCGAACTGTCCCTGAGGGTTGACAGAATATTGTTTGCTTTGCGTGTCAATATGAACT
>JAISDD010000154.1 GCA_031265005.1 Syntrophomonadaceae bacterium
CGGACAATATCTATCAGGACAGATTGACATACCGATGCCTGAAAAAAGAAGGCCAGGCAATAATAAAAAGATAATAATACGGGGCGCCGAAGAAAATAATTTGAAAAATATTGATGTGGAGATACCTTTGGGAGTGCTGGCGGTGGTTACTGGAGTTTCAGGTTCCGGCAAGAGCAGTCTGGTACAGGATATATTGTATCCGGCTTTAATGCGGCATTTTTATAGAAGCAATCAGTTACCTGGGCGACATGTCCGGATTGAGGGATTAACGGCTTTGGAAAAAGTAATCAACATAGACCAATCTCCTATCGGGCGCACGCCGCGTTCAAATCCGGCTACTTATACCGGAGCTTTCGACGGCATCAGAGAAATATTTGCTAATACGGCGGAAGCTAAAGTCCGCGGATATAAACCGGGCCGTTTTAGTTTTAATGTTCGCGGGGGGCGTTGTGAAGCTTGCAGCGGAGACGGAATTGTCAAAATTGAAATGCATTTTTTACCGGATGTCTATGTTCCTTGTGAAGTATGTAAAGGGAAAAGGTACAATCGGGAGACATTAGAAGTGAAGTACCGCAATTTTACTATTTCAGATGTTTTAGACATGACTGTTGACGAGGCGGTTGAAGTATTTGTCAATATCCCTAAAGTGCATCGCAAGCTGGAAGTATTGAAAGAAGTGGGGTTAGGTTATATAAAGCTCGGGCAGGGAGCGCCCACATTGTCAGGCGGAGAAGCTCAGCGAGTAAAGCTGGCGACTGAATTATCCAAACGCTCTACGGGAACCACATTGTATCTTTTGGACGAACCGACTACTGGCTTGCATAAAGAAGATGTCAAGCATTTGCTAAATATTTTAAATAAATTAGTGGATAATGGGAATACCGTTTTAGTGATCGAACATAACTTAGACGTCATAAAATCGGCCGATTATATAATAGATCTGGGACCGGAAGGCGGAGAAGCCGGAGGATATTTAATTGCTCAGGGAACACCGGAGAAAATAATTAAAGTGGCAGAGTCTCATACCGGCCGTTTTTTACAGGAAATATTACAATGATTGCTCTTTAAGAAGGGTTTATGTTTTATGAAAAATAAACTGAAAAATGTTCCCCTTAAACCGGGAGTATATTTGTTTAAAGATGCTTTGGGCCAGGTTATTTATGTGGGAAAAGCTAAACTATTGCGAAGGCGGATGCATTCTTATTTTCAAGCGGATGAAAAATTGCTTCCTAAGGTCAGAGCGATGATAGATAAAGCTGAAGATTTCGACTTTATTGTTACTGCTGGAGAAATGGAAGCGCTGCTTTTGGAAAATAATTTAATCAAAGCTTATCAACCCAAATATAATATCATGCTTAGGGATGATAAAACTTATCCGCATTTAAAAATAAGTGTGAAAGAAAAATTTCCGCGGGTATCTATCGTTAGAGGAGAAAACGATGGAAAATCCAGTTATTTTGGCCCTTATGCCGATGTAGGCGCTTTGCGTGAAGCTCTTCCGCTTTTGTGCGGTGTTTTTAAATTACGTACCTGTAAAAACATGCAAAGACCATCCCGGGCTTGTTTGAATCATGATATTGGCAAATGCATGGCTCCTTGCAGCGGTAAAGTGAATGAAAAGGATTATCGCGTAGCGGTAAATGAGTTAATTAATTTTTTGTCGGGCAGTAAAAACGAAATAATCAGAGCCAAAGAAACGGCGATGAAAAGCGCCGCCGAGGATTTGGAATTTGAAAAAGCGGCCCGCCTGCGTAATGAAGTAGAATGTTTGCAAAAGATCGGTATTAAACAACAAATAACTTTACAAAACGACAGTTGCATAGATGTCATCGCTTTTGCGCAGGGAAAAACCACCCGCCTGGCTTTGCTTTTTAAAATTCGCGGCGGCGATATTGTCGCTAAAGATACTATTTGGCTTACTGGATTGATATTGGAAGAAAACGCGGAAATTGCCGGTTCTTTCATTAAAAGATATTATGATGATAAAGATGATTTACCAAAAGAAATATTGATTAAAGAATTGCCAACCGAGGGGCTTTTGCTCAAAGAATGGCTTAACCGTAAAACTGGCCGTAAAGTTGAATTGACTATTCCTCAAAGAGGAGAGAAAAAAAAACTGTTGGACCTGGTGCAGGATAACGCCGATTTGCTCATAGAAGAATTTTTGAAAGATTCTAACAGAAATGAACAGCTTTTAATAACTTTAAGCAAAGTTTTAGAATTAGAAATAATTCCCAAAAGGATGGAGTGTTACGATATTTCTCATTTGGGAGGACAGGACACTGTGGCTTCAATGGTTGTATTTCAAGATGCCAAGTCCGACCGTAAAGCTTACCGCCGCTTTAAAATTGCGGAAGATAAAAACGATGATTTTGCAGCTTTAGCTGAGACTTTAAGAAGAAGATTTGAGGAAATGAAAAAAGGCAACCAAGCTTTTTTGCCGGAGCCTGACCTTATTGTTATTGACGGAGGGTTAGGACAGTTGCGCACGGTAGTCAAAGAACTTGAAAAATTAGAGGTTGACATACCTGTAATTAGTTTGGCTAAAAAAGAGGAGATCATTTATCGCCCTGGCGGGCAACTTCCTGTTAAATTACCCCGCAAAGATGAATCTTTGCGATTATTACAAAGGCTTCGCGATGAAGCTCATCGTTTTGCTATTACTTATAACCGCAAGCGCAGAGAGCAAAAAACCAGAGTCTCAATTTTAGACAGAATTCCCAGTATAGGCGCAAAACGTAAACAAGCATTGTTGAAATATTTTGGTTCGGCCGCTAAAGTCAGAACGGCTAAAATAGAAGAATTACTACAAGTAAAAGGTATCACCCGCCCGGTAGCTGAGGAAATTATTGATTTTTTTCGTTCGCCGGGTTCGAAAACGAGTTAAATTTATCGGTAATTACGATAACCGGCTGAAAGCTATTTGCAGCGGAGAGATAAGTGTTTTTAAGCAGGTTCACTATTCAGTTGCCTATTTCGGTTGTATAATATTTATATCACTTGTAAGTAACGGTTATGCGGGGGCGCTCCTGAAGGGTTTCGCGCTGGTCAGGGAGTATGGGGATGTTCCATGTGTAAGCGAATAATGTAAACGCGGATAACCGTTGCAGCAAAAGCAGGATGGCAGAAATGTTTAAGCAGTTATTATTGAGTTAGTATCAAGCTATATATTTAGAGAAAGAGATGATATATGATTGCAGCTAGGGTTTATTTTACCAATTTGAGGACTTCTAATAATATAAATCTATTGGATAATATGGAGCGCTTAATTAGAAAAGCTGGATTTGAAGATGTGATCAGCCAAAAAGACAAAGTCGGGATTAAAGTTCATTTTGGCGAAATGGGTAATTTAGCTTACATAAGGCCTCCTTATATCAGAAGAGTGGTAGCGATGGTAAAAAAAGCCGGCGCATTGCCTTTTGTTACCGACGCTAATACATTGTATAAAGGTCAGCGCGCTAACGCCATTGATCATCTGGAAACGGCGATTGCCAACGGATTTGATTATTCTGTAATCAGCGCGCCTTTAATTATTGCCGACGGCTTGACCGGACGTGATTTCGTAAAAGTACCTTTGGAAGGATGCAAACATTTTAAAAATGTTCATATAGGCAGCGCGGCGGTTTATGCTGACGCCTTGCTGGTCGTTTCACATTTCAAGTGCCATGAATTAACCGGATTTGGAGGAGCGATAAAAAACTTGGGGATGGGGTTAGGAGCCCGCAGCGGCAAACAACAAATGCATACTGACGTTTTGCCGAAAATCAATGAAAAATTTTGTGCCAGCTGTGAACAATGCAGTAAATGGTGTCCAGCTGACGCTATAGGATTTGTTCCTTGGAACGGCAACAAAAAAGGACAAAAAGCGGCGATTGATTATGAAAAATGCTGGGGATGCGGAGAATGTCTAGCGGTGTGTAAATTTGACGCTATAATCCCTACTTGGAAAACCACTCCTGCCGTCATGCAGGAAAAAATGGCCGAGTATGCTCTGGGAGCGGCCAAGGATAAAGAAAACAAAACGCTTTATGTTTCTTTTGTGAATGACGTAAGCCCGGCTTGCGATTGTCATGGGTACAATGATTTTCCGATCGTACAGGATATTGGTATTCTGGCTTCAAAAGACCCGGTTGCTTTGGATAAAGCTTGCGCGGATATGGTGAACCAGATGCCGCCTTTGAGCGGTTCGATAATAAATGATCTTCCGATGGGGCATGATAAGTTTAAGGCGGTTCATCCGAACATTGACTGGGTTCCTCAATTGACGCATGCCCAGGAAATAGGTTTAGGCAATATGGAATATAATTTAGAACAGATATAATAAAGCGCCGCCAATTTTTCCCAAGTCTTATATGATAACTGACCTAAGAGCTGCTAAAATATAGGAGGAAACTGCTAACGCGCGGAAAGACCTTATTAATAAATTATAATTTCCCAACAGTCATTAATCAAAATGCGGAATAAATATTGGCAGCGTTAAACTCGAAAAGAAAAAAACGATAAATAATTTCCAAGGTGTGAGCGTATTCTAAAATTAAAACTTTGCTTTCCCAATCTTATAGGACGATATTAAACATTTTAGGGGGTTGAAAGGCTAGAAGCGAGACGCCGTTTTGAATTTTAATAATGTTAAAAAGAGGTGTTGATCACGTTCGTGAAAAATGCAGATGCTACAATGATGAAATATATTGCGGAAATCCCTGACCAATTTGCAGAGTCGCTGCAGTTCGATTATTCTTTTACGGAGAAATATAAGAGAGATTATTTTAACATTTTAGTAAGCGGAGTGGGGGGCTCAGCGATAGGCGGAGATATACTGCGGATTATAGCTCAGCATAAAACTTCGATTCCTATTGCGGTCAACCGTAATTATGACATACCTGCTTACGTAAATGAAAATACCCTTTTCCTGGCGGTAAGTTATTCAGGCAATACCGAAGAAACTATTGCTTCTGTGCAAAAAGCGTCAGATAAAAAAGCGAATATCATTTGTATTACTAGCGGGGGCAAAATAGCTAAAATGGCTGATCTTATGGGTTGGGGCAAGGTGATTTTACCAGGCGGGTTACCTCCGCGCGCCGCTACAGGATATTTGTTCGCGCCTTTAGCGCTGATATTAGAGGAAATAGGCTATTTACCTGGGGTAAATGGAGAGATCCAAGAAACGATAAAGATACTAAAATATATTTGGAATGATTACGGGCTCTCAGCTCCAGCAGAAGAAAATAAGGCCCTAAGTATTGCGAGGGAACTAAAAAGAACAATTCCGGTTATATGGGGAGCGCAGGGCGCAACAGAAATTTCAGCTCTGCGCTGGAAAACACAGCTTAATGAAAACACGAAATGTTTAGCTTATTATAATGTTTTTCCAGAGTTAAATCATAATGAATTAGTAGGATTGGAAATACCGGATTCATTAATTTCTCAAATGGTTGCTGTTTTCTTGTGCGATAACCATGAACATTATCGTATAAAAAAACGTATGGAAATAACTCAAAATCTCATAGCCGATAAAATAAAGAAAGTGATCAAAGTAAATTCCCAGGGAGAATCATTAATGGCCCGTATATATTCGCTCTGTTATATAGGGGATTTGGTTAGTGTATACTTGGCGGCCGAATATGACATAGACCCTAATCCTACACACATGATCGATTATTTAAAAGAAAAATTGGCTGATGTTTAAAGAGAATAGTATGTGAAAATGCATAAATTTTCTGGTATAATTAATTATTAGCTTTTATGATCGTACGGATTTAAGTTCGGTAGTTTCTACTTTGATTCGCATTTTTGCCTGGAACCAAAAATTGCAAACAGGTTTTATAATAATCAGTTAAAGAATGGAGGTCACAGTTTAGTGGGGAAAAAAGATCGCCCCGTCCAAATGCTGATTATAACAGGGTTATCAGGGGCGGGAAAAACCCAAGTGGCCAACTGTTTGGAAGATATTGGTTATTACTGTGTAGATAATCTGCCGCCGGTGCTGATAAGAAAATTCTTGGAACTTGGGCTCCACTCGCAGAAAGGCGTGAAAGGGGTAGCCTTAGTACTAGATGTTCGCGGCAGGGATTTCTTTTTGGATATAACCCGCTCCCTCAACGATGTTCAAAAAGAAAAAATACAGTTTGAAATTATTTTTATGGAAGCTTCAGACGATATTTTGGTAACTCGTTTTAAAGAATCGAGACGAAGACATCCTTTATACAAAGGCAGCGTTTTAGAAGCAATCAAATCTGAGCGCGATATGCTGGTGGAATTAAGAAGCAGGGCGCATATTATTATAGATACTTCCAAATTATCGGTTCGTAAACTTAATGAAAAAATCAAAGATTTATATGGTGTCAGCCAAGCGGATGGATTTATAGTTAATATTATATCTTTTGGCTACAAATTTGGGATACCTATGGATGCTGATATAGTTATAGATGTAAGATTTTTACCTAACCCATTTTATGACCCTAAGATGAAACCTATGACTGGCGAAGATAAAGAAGTTGTCGAATATGTTTTAGGGTCACATACCACTCAAACCTTTTTAAAATACTTTTTAGATCTATTTGAATTTTTGATTCCCAGCTATATTCAGGAAGGAAAAACTTACTTATCCATTGCTATCGGATGCACGGGAGGACAGCACCGTTCGGTAGTTATAGCTCAGTATTGTGGAGATAAATTCAAAAAAATAGGATATAACACCATTATTAGGCATAGAGATGTTTTAAAACATGTAACTAAAAATGGAGAAAATTAAATGACTTCTCAGTTTGGCGGATATAGAATTGTGGTTATAGGTGGAGGAACTGGGCTGGCTGTTTTGCTGAAAGGCTTAAAAATACATACGTCTAATTTAACGGCTATAGTAACTGTAAGTGACGATGGAGGAAGTTCAGGAAGATTAAGGTCCGAATTGGGGGTACTTCCGCCTGGGGATATACGCAGTTGTTTAGTGGCGTTAGCGGATACGGAAATACTTATGGCTAGATTATTTCAGCACCGCTTTAACAATGGGCAATGGTTGGAAGGGCATAGTCTTGGTAACTTATTGTTAGTAGCCATGACGGAGATAACCGGCGATTTTCTTTCCGCTATCCGAGCGGTCAGTGAGGTGTTAAAGGTACGGGGAAGAGTAATTCCGTCTACTTTAGAGCAAGTAATATTGGGAGCCGACATGGAAGATGGCGCTGTTATATTAGGTGAAACCGCGATCAGGGAATATAACGGAAAAATCCAAAATGTGTTTTTAGAACCCAGTGTTTGCCAGCCAGCTTCTGAAACTATTGCTGCCATAAATGAGGCGGAGGCAATAATAATAGGCCCGGGCAGCCTTTATACCAGCATTATCCCTAATTTGCTGGTGGCGGGAATACCGCAAGCTATTGCCCAAGCGAAGGGCAGAAAAATCTATGTGAGCAACATTATGACAGAAGCGGGTGAAACTGATGAGTTAGATGTTTTTGATCATTTGCAAATGATTAATAAATATTTAGGTGAAAGCGTAATAGATGATATACTTTATAGTAACACGGCCATAGATAAAAACCGTTTGAAAAATTATGAACGAGAGCGGGCGCGGCCAGTTAAATTGCTTAACAAAGAAAAAATAACTAAAATGAAGGTTAGGATAGTTGAAGAAGATCTGGTAGCTAATGATGATTTGGCTTGGCATGATTCTGATAAATTAGCTAAGATTATAATAAAAATAATAAATGAACAGAGAAAGAATAGTAAACAATGAGTTTTGCCGCTGACGTACGAAACGAACTGGCCAGAATTATCCCAGATAAGGAGTGTTGCAGGAAAGCTGAGCTGCATGCAATATTTGTTACTAATGGGCAGGAATTTACTATGCCTAATGAAGAATATTTATTATTAGTTAAAGTTGAAAATGCTGCGACTGCCCGTAAAGTTTTTCAATTACTAAAAAAAACTTATTATTTACAAGCAAATGTTGAAATAGATAATAAAAAGAGATTTAATAAAACCAGAAGGTACAAAGTAAGTGCGGTTCTGGACACTGAACAAAAAAAAGATTTAGCTGATTTTAAAGTATCGTTAAATGCAAAGAATATAATCAATAGGGCATGGGTGTCTAAAAGTTGTTGCCGCAAAGCTTTTTTAAGGGGAATTTTCTTAAATCGCGGATTTATCAGTAAACCAGAAGGAAATTATCATTTAGAAATTGTATTGAACAACAGCAAATTAGCCAGCGAATTGATTAAATTTTTTTCAAAGTTTGATTTACAAGCTCGAATTGTACAGCGGAAACAACAAATTGTAATTTATATTAAAGAAAGTGAGCAAATTGTAGATTTTTTACGAATAACCGGAGCCAGCAAAGCTTTATTGCATTTTGAAAATATTAGAATCCTAAAATCAATGCGTAACACAGTAAACAGGCAAGTAAACTGCGAGACTGCCAATTTAGCTAAAACTGTTGAAGCGGCAGTAAGACAAATAGAATTAGTAGAAAAATTAAGCATGAATGAGAAATTGGAAAATTTAGCCGCACCTTTAAATGAAATCGCGCACTTGAGGGTTTCTTACCCGGACGCGACTTTGAGAGAATTAGGGGAAATGTTAAACCCGCCTTTAAGTAAATCTGGAGTGGCTTATCATATGAGAAGATTAGAAAAAAAGGCTAATGAAATAATCGAACATGAAAAAAAATAATAATTTTTGCTATATTTTCTAATTATAAACCTGAAAGGGGGGGACAATATGAAAATGGTTAACTCGTTATTTGTAGAACAACAGCAAAAGCTGATGATGACTCCTGAGTTAAGGCAGGCTATTGCTATTTTACAGATGTCTACCCTGGAGCTGAATGAATATATCCAAAACGAACTGGAAGAGAATCCTTTTTTGGAAGAGAAGGATTTGGACGATTTGGAAAATAATACAGAAAATTCCGATGAAGATGAAGCGATACGTCTGGAAGAATGGTTAGAAGTATATCATGACCGAGATATTGACATTGGGCTGAAAGAACAAAAAGAAGAAAAAACTTATGAGAATTATTTAACTAAAGCTCCTAGTTTATTTGAGCATTTAGAATTTCAGATGCACTTGGTTGATCTGACCGAAGAAGAAATTGAAATAGGGATTTATTTGATTGGGAACCTGGATCATAACGGGTATTTGTGTATTGACTTGAATGAAGTGGCTCATAATTTAAAAGTGAGTCTGACAAAAACTGAAGAGGTATTACAAGTTATTCACTCTTTCCATCCGCATGGAGTAGGCGCGCGTAATCTGGAAGAGTGCTTGCTTTTACAATTAAAACATTACGGAAAGGAAAGCGAAATTGCCTGTAAAATTATTGAAAATCATTTAGATGATCTGGCTAAAGGCAAATTAAATAAAATAGCTTGCACATTGGCGATTTCCGTACAACAAACACAAGAAATATGCGATTTAATTAGGACTTTAGATCCTAAACCGGGTTATCAATACAGCAGCGATCAAGAAATAAGATACATTGTCCCGGAAGTTTTTGTTGAAAACATTGACGGCGAATATGTAGTTTATGCCAATGATTTGAATTATCCTAGATTAATTGTCAGCAGGTTGTACGAAAATATATTGAGGCAGCCAGGCAGTTTCTCGGATGAAACCAGAAAATATTTTGAAGAAAAAATGGGTTCGGCTCTCTGGCTGATTCGAAGTATTGAACAAAGAAAAATGACTTTAGATAAAGTGGCCAGATGTATAGTCGATGTTCAAAGTGAATTTCTGGATAGAGGGATACAATATTTGAAACCGCTGAAACTCCAACAAATAGCGCAAATGGCCAATGTGCACGAGTCAACTGTTAGTAGAGCGACTACCAATAAGTATATACAAACGCCGCAAGGTCTGTATGAATTAAAATATTTTTTCAGTTCCGGCATGGATTCTTACCACGGCATGGACCGGGTTTCTTCAAAAAGTATAAAACATATGCTGGAGGGAATTATAGATAATGAGGATAATATGAAGCCGTTCAGCGACGAACAGATAGCACAGCTGTTTAAGGAAAAAGGCATAAGGATTTCCAGGCGTACTGTAGCGAAATATAGACAGGAATTAGGAATACCCTCAACTATGAGCAGAAAGAGGTATTGAGATTTTAAAGTGTTAGTTTCTGTGAGTAAGGAAGCAGATGTTATAGTGGAGTTAGTTTATATTTATAGAATACGTTGGCGCAATCATAATAAGTAAAAATTTTAAAAATCGGACGAGGGCGTTAAAGCCTTTCTTTCTATGATTAATGATGGGAAAGGATTTATTCATGAGTGTGAAAATTGCCATTAATGGCTTTGGAAGAATAGGACGATTGGTAACAAGGATAGCTGCTCTAAGAAAAGACATTGAAATAGTTGCTATAAATGATTTGGCTGATATTAAATCAAGCGCGCATTTATTTAAATATGACTCGTTATATGGGATTTATGCCCATAATTTTTATTTTAAAGACAATGAATTAAATATAAATGGAAGCCAAGTTAAATATTTATCTGAACGTGATCCGAACAGGTTGCCGTGGAAAGATCTCGGAGTGCAAATAGTGGTCGAGGGAACCGGGGTCTTTAAAAAACGCAAAGACGCCGAAGCGCATCTGGCCGCAGGCGCTGATAAAGTTGTGATAACGGCCCCGGCTAAAGATGTTGAACAAACCATTGTTATGGGGGTAAATCATCATGAGTACAAACCCGAATATAAAATAATTTCTAATGCTTCCTGTACAACTAATTGTTTAGCTCCAGTGGCTAAAGTGATTTTAGACAACTTTGGTATTGAACGCGGGGTTATGAGTACCGTTCATTCTTACACTAATGACCAGCGGGTGCTGGATTTGGAGCATGAAGATTTACGGCGCTCCAGGGCGGCGGGGCTTTCGCTGATTCCTACCACTACTGGGGCTGCAACCGCGGTAGGTTTGGTAATGCCAGCGTTAAAAGGAAAATTAGATGGCATATCTATCAGGGTTCCTACTCCGGTAGTTTCTTTGGTTGACCTTACGGTTGAACTAACAGAACCAGCTACAGCCAAAGATTTAAATGAAAAATTTCAAAAAGCCGCTGAAGGAGAGCTGAAAGGCATTTTAAAATATACGGAAGAACCGTTAGTTTCTTCCGATTATAAAGGAGAAAAAAGTTCAGCGGTGGTTGACGGGCTTTTGACTATGGCCGTAGAAGATAAAATAGCTAAAGTCATAGCTTGGTATGATAATGAATGGGGTTATTCATCCAGAGTAGTTGACCTTGTTTGTTATATAGCGGATAAAAGTTATAGATAAATTTCAGGAACTATAAAATGTTTTGCGAACCATTAAGATGGGGGTGTTCGGGATGCGCAGCATGAAAAATGCTGACATGCAGGGAAGAAAAGTTGTTTTACGAGTTGATTTTAATGTGCCGTTGAACGATGAAGGCGAAATAATCGACGATACTAAAATGAGAGCGGCGTTACCAACTATAAGATATATACTTGAACAGAATGCGGCTATCATACTAATGAGCCATTTGGGACGGCCGAACGGCAAACCGCAGATGAAATACAGCCTTAAAAACGTTGCTCGGCATTTACAGGATTTATTGGAATTACCAGTTATTATGGCTGACGACAGTATCGGTCCGGCTGTTCAAAAGCAAGTAGAGCAATTACAGCCAGGAAATATTTTATTGTTGGAAAATGTGAGATTTTATGCGGAAGAAGAAAAAAACGACCCTGTGTATGCTGAAAAATTAGCGGCTTGGGGAGATATATATGTAAACGATGCTTTTGGGACTGCTCATAGGGCGCATTGCTCTACATCTGGAATTGCGGAATTTTTGCCTTCTTATGCGGGATTTTTGCTGGAAAAAGAAGTGAACATGCTTAGTAAAGTATTAGAAAATCCTAAAAAACCTAGCATGGCTATACTAGGAGGAGCCAAAATATCTGACAAATTAGGGCTGATCGATAATCTTTTAGAACACATGGAATATATTTTAATTGGCGGAGGCATGGCCAATACTTTTATAAAGGCGTTAGGATATGAAATTGGCAGTTCTTTATATGATCCTCAATTTATTGACGGAGCTGATCGTTTATTGCTTAAAGCGCAAAAAGCTGGAGTTAAATTACTTTTGCCGGCTGACGTGGTAATAGCCGGGGAAGTTTCGGCAAAAGCTGAAGCGCGGGTCGTAAACATAGATGAAGTGCCGGCTGGTATGAAAATATTGGATATTGGCCCTAAAACTATTGAAATGTTTAAAGAGGCCATTAAGCAGGCTAAAACTATCATATGGAATGGGCCTTTGGGAGTTTATGAATATCCGCAGTTTGCCCAGGGCACTAAACAAATAGCTAAGGCTTTCGCTGATTCTGACGCTGTTACCATAATTGGAGGCGGAGATTCTGCGGCGGCTGTTCAGGATTTAGGTTTGGAACGTAACCTAACACATATTTCGACCGGCGGCGGAGCAGCGTTAGAATTTTTAGAAGGGCTGCAATTGCCGGGAGTGCTTGCCTGCCAAGATGATATCGCCAATATTGCGGTTCAGATTTAACTTTAACCCAGTAGTCAGTATAGCATTGAAGGTCCTTATTTCAAAACAAGGAGATTTAAAACTTGAGAAAACCCTTGATAATTGCTAATTGGAAAATGAATAAGACTATTTCCGAAACGGAGCAATATGCTCAAGAGTTTTTGAGACTAATAGATGACACAGAACAGCTCGATTTAGTTATATGCCCGCCTTTTACCGGACTGGAAAAACTTAAAGCAGTGTGCAAAGAACAGGTAAATTTAGGGGCGCAGAATATGTTTTGGGAAGTTTCCGGAGCATATACCGGTGAAATATCTGCGGATATGCTTCTATCATGCGGATGCAGCTATGTGATCCTAGGACATTCAGAACGCCGGCAGTTATTTAATGAAAATAATTATATAATTAATAGTAAATTGAGGATAGCTATAGAAAAAAACCTCATTCCTGTTCTTTGTGTGGGGGAGACTTTACAGCAGCGAGAAAATAAACTAGCATATGATGTAATAAGAGAACAGCTAAGGGAAGGCCTGGCGGGATTAGAGCCGCCTGGCCGCTGGGCGGTTGCTTACGAACCGGTTTGGGCGATAGGAACAGGAGTGAACGCTCACCCTGATGATGCCCAAACTATGGCAATGTTTATAAGGTCAGAACTGGGTATGCTGAATAAGGCTTTATATGACTATACCAGAATATTGTACGGGGGCAGCGTTACGGAAAACAATGCCGCTGATTTTTTTGCACAAGCTGATATTGACGGCGCGTTAGTAGGAGGAGCCAGCTTAAACGCGGCAACATTTGTTAACATTATAAGGAAATATAATTACTGATGATTAAGAAACCCTTTGTATTGATGATTTTAGATGGTTGGGGCGAAAGAGAAGCGGCGGAAGATAATGCGGTAACTCTGGCGGATCCAGTTAATTTTTGTGCGTTAAAACACAAATATCCTTACACTTTATTGCGTTGCTGTGGTTTGGATGTAGGGCTTCCTGGCGGACAGATGGGAAATTCGGAAGTAGGGCATTTAAATATTGGCTCAGGGCGGGTGGTATATCAGGAATTAACCCGAATCAGTAAAGATATTGCGGAAGGGTCTTTTTATGAAAACGAAAAACTTTTAGAAGCTATAAACTCGGCTCGTCAGAATAACCGCGCGGTTCATTTGTTAGGTTTAGTGTCCGACGGAAGTGTGCATAGCGCCATGGAGCACATATACGCGCTTTTGAAAATGTGTAAAATTAACCAAATGAAAAAAGTTTTTATACATGCTTTTCTGGATGGACGCGATGTGGCTCCTCAAAGCGCCGGTAATTTTATCGCTCAGCTAGAGGACAAGATGTCGGATCTAGGAATAGGGAAAGTTTCTACCATGGGAGGACGATTTTATGGAATGGACCGGGATAAACACTGGGATCGGGTCGCTAAAGCGTATAAAGCTATGGTTTTGGGAGAAGGGCGCAAATTTGTTTATCCTCAGGCTGCGATTACTGCCAGCTATGAAGAACATATTTATGATGAATTTATAGAACCGGTGGTTATAGTTGATGAAAACGCTCAGCCAGTAGGTTTGCTAGAAGATCAAGACAGCATAATCTTTTTTAATTTTAGAGCCGATAGAGCCCGGCAGATTACTAGGGCTTTTGTAGAAGCTGATTTTAAAGAATTCGAGCGAATTAAATGGCCGCAGGTCTATTTTGCCGGGATGACTCAATATGATGAAAAAAGCCCGGCAGCCGTGGCTTTTCTGCCGCAAAACTTAACTGACACGTTAGGCGAAGTACTGGCGCAAAATCATATGCGGCAACTGAGAATAGCCGAAACAGAAAAATATGCTCATGTTACCTTTTTTTTCAATGGCGGTTTAGAAAAAGCGAATGACGGGGAAGACCGCATTTTAATCAACTCTCCTCAGGTAGAGACTTATAACATGAAGCCGGAAATGAGCGCTTATGAAATTACTGAACGCGTACTGGCTGAAATGAAAAGAAATCACTATGACGTTATAATAATCAATTATGCTAACGCCGATATGGTAGGGCATACTGGCGTATTAAGCGCTGCGGTGCAGGCGGTTAAAGCTGTAGATGAATGTTTGAAAAAAGTAGTTGATTTGGTTTTGGAATTGGACGGAAGCATGATAATAACAGCCGATCATGGTAATTGTGAAATGATGGTTCATCCGGAAACTAAAAGCCCGTTGACCTCGCATACTCTTAGCTTGGTACCGTTTATTTTGATTTCTTCCGCTTATGAAAACTGTCAATTACGTGATGACGCGGCTCTATGTGATATTGCCCCCACTATATTAAACCTGTTAAAATTAAAGAAACCGCCTGAAATGACAGGACGTGACATTATTAAATAAAATAAATGCTGCCAGCGGTCGAAAACTAATAATAAATTGAGGAGGGACTCTTTTGAGTACGATAATTGATATATTTGCCCGTGAATTGTTAGATTCCAGAGGTAATCCTACAGTAGAGGTAGAGGTTGTATTAGAAGATGGAACAATGGAAAGGGCAATGGTGCCTTCGGGCGCTTCTACAGGCACTTATGAAGCGGTTGAATTACGTGATGAAGGAGAAAAAAGATATTTAGGAAAAGGTGTTCTGCAAGCGGTGGAAAATGTCAATGAAATAATTGCTGCCGAAATAGTGGGCATGGATGTAACTAGACAGTTGGACATTGATCAGTTAATGCTGGAAATGGATGGGACGCCTAACAAATCCAAATTGGGAGCTAATGCTATTTTAGGAGTTTCAATGGCTGTTTCCCGTGCTGCTGCCGCTTATTTAGGAATACCGTTGTATCAATATTGGGGTGGGTCCAATGCTAAAGAAATCCCTGTTCCCATGATGAATATTTTAAATGGCGGCAGACACGCTGACAATAACATGGATATTCAGGAATTTATGGTGGTTCCGACGGGAGCTTCAAACTTTTCTGAAGGGTTGCGTATGGTAGTGGAGACTTATCATAGCTTAAAAAAAGTGCTGCAAAACAAAGGATTAGCGACTTCGGTCGGAGACGAAGGCGGTTTTGCTCCTAATATGCCTTCCAATGAAAGCGGATTGGAAATAATATTGCAAGCAATTGAGGCCGCCGGATATAAACCAGGTCAGGATATTCATTTGGCTTTAGATGTGGCGGCTTCAGAATTGTATAAAGAAAACTATTACCACCTAGCTGGAGAAAATAGGATAATGGCTTCTTTTGAAATGATCGATTATTATACAAAATTAATTAACAAATATCCAATTATTTCGCTGGAAGACGGTTTAGCTGAAAACGACTGGGATGGATGGAAAAATCTGACCGACGCGCTAGGCCGAAAAGTTCAATTAGTTGGAGACGATTTATTTGTAACTAATATGGAAAGACTGGGAAAAGGCATTGCGCAAGGTGTCTGCAACAGCATCTTGATAAAGGTTAATCAAATAGGTACGATAAGCGAAACTTTTGACACCATAAATATGGCGAAGCGAGCTGGTTATACTTGTGTTATTTCTCATCGTTCCGGTGAAACGGAAGATACTACTATTGCAGATTTGGCAGTAGCTGCCGGGGCAGGGCAAATAAAGAGCGGGGCTCCCAGCCGAACCGACCGGATAGCAAAATATAATCAATTGCTGAGAATTGAAGAAGAATTAGATATGTTTGCCGAATATAGAGGTATTAAAAACTTTAAATTTTTTAAATAATTCTTCAATAGGCGCTATTGCGTTTACCAATGTCAGTGTGGTATCATTTCAGTGTTATGGCTGAAAAGCAGGAGGTAATGATATGAGAATATTTTTAGTAATATTAGAATTATTGAGTTCTTTAGTATTGATCTCTTCAGTGATTTTACAATCGGGGAAAAGCGCTGGTTTATCCGGAAGTATAACGGGAGGCAGTGAGGCAATATTTGGGAGCAAGAAAAAAGGTTTGGATTCGCTGTTATCTAAGGTTACAGCCATTGATGCTGCTATATTTTTAATAATTTCTTTAATTTTAAGTTTAAGGTATTAATAAAAATATATTAATCACGCATAGTTAGAGCAGGGATCAAAACCTGCTCTTTCTTGTATTCAGAAAAGTTTATTTTGGGTCTTTTCAGCGAAGAATGTAAAGATGGCGGAAGTTTCAGAGGGATTTTGATGAATAAGTTAAGTTTTTTTTTAACACATGCTGAAAATCGGAAAATAGCTTTGCTTTTTATTCATGGATTTACGGCTACACCATCTGAACTCTATCCTACTGCCCGGATTATATATCAGACAGGAGAAATAAATGTTATGGGAGTTTTACTGCCGGGGCATGGAAGTACCCCCGGACAGCTTAATAAAGCTTCTTGGCAGGATTGGTATCAGGAAGTAAATGATAAAATAGATTTTTTAAAGCGTAAATATCAAAAAATATTTATAGCAGGGCTTTCAATGGGGTCTTTACTGGCTTTGGCCGCAGCTGAACGGCGGCAGGATTTAGCGGGTATCATATTAATCAATATACCGGTGCTTTTTAAGGATAAAAAAATCAACATACCATTAATTTCCATACTCAGTTGGTTTAAAAAATATTGGCTAAAAGGAAACAGTCCGGAAATTTTTAA
>JAISDD010000036.1 GCA_031265005.1 Syntrophomonadaceae bacterium
ATCTTGTCTATTTTAGCGATTCCAATATTTTTTAAAGATAAACTTTGGGGGTTCGTTAGTTTTGATGATTGTCACCGGGAACGTGAATTTTCGGAAGAAGAAAAAAACATTCTGCGTTCTGGGACCCTGTTATTTATTAACGCAATAATGCGCAATGAATACGAGATAGAGCTGAAAAAACGCTTTAAACGTCAAGATATGCTAACAAATATTTCTGAAAATTTCATTTCCAAAAATGACACGCATGAGCTTATTAATGACGCTTTACGCCAAATAGGAGAAGCTCTCGCAGTAACACGCGTATTAATATTGACATCTGATACGGAAAGCGGCGAAGTCTTTCCCGTCTACTCATGGTTTTCCTCGGAAGAATGGCAGACGGCTTTTTCTCCGCCTGGCTTTAGCGAAACCCTGAAAAACAGTTTTCTGGATACCGCGCCTATAGATACCATCATACCTGCTATTTTTTGTAATGATATACAGCAAAATGAAAAATATCGATTTTTTGAGACCGCGGGGCTCAAATCATTTATTTGGGCTCCCCTATATGTAGAAAGCAAATTTTGGGGAATAATCAGCGTTGAAGAATTTGTTAACAAGCAAGTTTGGGACGAAAATGACACGCAGTTTGTCAGTATCATAAGCAATGTTATCGCAGGAGCTGTAACTCGCGATCTAATGGAAAAAGAACGTGCGCTGGCACTTAAACAAGCTATTCAAGCCAACCTAGCGAAAAGCGAATTTCTGTCGAACATGAGCCATGAAATAAGAACTCCTATGAACGCCATCATCGGTATGACTGCCATCGGCAAAAAGGCAACCGGCATCGAACGAAAAGATTACGCTTTTGAAAAAATAGAAGACGCCTCCACCCACCTCTTAGGCGTTATCAATGATATATTGGACATGAGCAAAATAGAAGCGGATAAATTTGAGCTTTCAATTGATGTATTCAATTTTGAAAAGATGATCCAAAAAGCCGTAAATGTTGTAAATTTTCGCGTAAATGAAAAACAGAAAGACTTTTTCGTACATATTGACAGTAATATTCCCAGTACATTAATAGGCGACGCTCAAAGACTGGCGCAAATCATAACCAACCTGCTCTCCAACGCGGTCAAATTTACTCCCGAGCGTGGAACCATAAATTTTAACGCGTCTTTAGTAAAAGAAAAGGCCAATTTATGTACCCTCCAAATTGAAGTAAGCGATACAGGAATCGGCATTAGCCCGGAACAGCAAGCACGGCTGTTCACTTCTTTTCAGCAAGCTGACAGCAATACAACGCGCCAATTTGGCGGGACCGGCTTAGGTCTTGCCATATCCAAACGTATTGTAACCATGATGGATGGAGATATATGGATAGAATCAGAGTTAGGAAAAGGTTCTACTTTTGCTTTTACCGTACAAATTGAACGGGGAAAAGAGGCTAATCATCGCCGCAGCCTTTTAAATCCTGATGTGAATTGGAAAAATCTTCGTATACTGGCAGTGGACGACGCGCCGGAAATACGCGAGCATTTCAAAGAAATCGCGCAAGGCTTTGACGTCAAATGTGATGTGGCCGCTAGCGGGGAAGAAGCGTGTGCCATCATAGAGCAAAACGGAGCCTATGACATTTATTTTGTGGACTGGAAGATGCCGGATATGGATGGTATAAAACTTTCGCGCTGGATTAATGAACATGGTAAAGGTAATTCTATAGTGATTATGATTTCAGCCGCGGAATGGAACGCTATAGAAGATGAAGCCAAAGACGCCGGAGTAGACAAATTTATGCCCAAACCCCTTTTTCCATCCGCTATAGCGGATTGCATAAACGCGTGTTTTGGCGTAAATGATCTTGTAAACGATTTGCTCATTGAGGGAGAAGACGTCAAACACAGCAGCCAGCCTGAACCAGATGATTTTAGCGGGTATCGCATACTTCTGGCCGAAGATGTGGCAATCAACCGCGAAATCGTCCTAGCACTGCTGGAGCCCATGAATCTATCCATAGACTGTGCGGAAAACGGACTGGAAGCGGTGCGCCTATGCAACGAAAATCCCGAATGTTACGATATGATATTCATGGACGTTCATATGCCGGAAATGGACGGCTACGAAGCTACCAGGAACATTCGCAAGCTCAATAACCCGCACGCAAAAATTCCCATCGTAGCTATGACCGCCAATGTGTTCCGCGAAGATATTGAAAGGTGTTTGGCCGCGGGAATGAATGCTCACGTAGGTAAGCCGTTGGATTTCGATGAAGTCCTGGAAAGTCTAAGAAAATATTTGCCCAAAAAAATGTGACCTTAACTCAGTCTATATGAAACTACTTTATAAAATGATATACCTCTAAAAATTCATGGTTTTTCTGTTTTCCAGGCGCGCAATAAAGCTGGCTCACGCGCGAAAAAGAGCGCAGCTATTTTAAAAATTATTTTCGCCTAAGGAGGTACATATGATTACCATAAGTATCGCTACCGCAGATCATTCAGCTTTTATCGCCCTTTTTGCCCGAGAAGTCTGGGTAGAATATTATAGCCCCTTTCTGGGTTTTGAACCAGTCGATTATATGCTTAATAAATTTCAAAGCGCCGAGCAAATAAACCGTGATATCACTAATGGATACACTTATTATGTCGCTTATGAGGAAAACAAGCTCATAGGTTACTGCGCCGCGCGTTTAGAGGAAAGCTCTCTTTTTTTGAGTAAATTATACATTGAACGTTCTTATCGGGGACAGGGACTGGCGAAAAATTTTTTTGACATTCTGCTCAAAATGGCTCGCGAACATGGTAAGTCCCGCATTTTATTGAATGTCAATAAATGCAATAACGCCATCGCCGTCTACAAACATTTGGGATTTATTGTAACAGAGGCTAAAGTAACCGATATCGGAGAAGGATTTGTCATGGACGATTATATAATGGAGTATACTTTATGATGTTCTTTTGATTTAATTAGCGAGACTAGAAATTTTTACCATAAATTACAAAACACTTTATTGAAATTGGCGTCAAGCTTTTCACGGGCTGCTAATTCATCAGGCTTTCGCTGTTGGATTAGCGGCAATATATTTTTTTATAGCTTCAAAACTTTCTGCACTCAGAATGTGTTCAATGCGGCAAGCGTCTTCGGTCGCAGTTTTATAATCCACTCCTAAAAATACCAGCCATTCCGTGAGGCTCACATGTTTTTCATAAACTTTTTCCGCTATTTCCAGCCCTTTTTCAGTTAAAAAAATGTTATTATATTTGTCCATATTTATTAATCCGTTGGTGCGGAAATTTTTCATCGCCACACTTACGCTCGGTTTAGTAAATCCCAACACTTTAGCAACGTCGATTGATTTTACTTTTGATTGCCTCTTGCTTAAAATCAAAATCGTTTCCAAATAATTTTCAGCCGACTCGTTAACCTTCACTATCATCCCTCCATAATTACTTATTCGGCAACATTTATAATACCAGTTATCACGACTTTTTTAAAGCCTAAACGCATACCTTGCAAAGCCTGGGAGCTTACATCCCAGCTTTAACCGCATCTTCATACGCTTACAAACTCATAATAGCAATATTTACACATTTTTTACACGTACCTGCGTTTTTTTATATATTCCCCTAATAATATTAAAACAAAACCACACTGGAGGCTCAAAAAATGATCAAAAAAACAGGTGTATTTATTTTATGTGCCCTATTGTTTTCCGCGCTTGCGGCTTGCGCGGGCGAAAATTCAGGGACGTTCAATTCTCAAAAGCCGATAAGCGTCGTGTCCCGTGAGGACGGTTCCGGTACGCGCGGCGCTTTTATAGAATTGTTCGGTATCGAAGTCAAACATGATAACGGCGACAGACAGGATACGACTACCAAAGAAGCAATTATAGCCAAACAGACTGACGTTATGATAACGAACGTAATAAATGACCCTTACGCGATCGGCTATATTTCTTTAGGCTCGCTTACCGGCACTGTCAAAGCCGTTGATATCGACGGCATTAAAGCATCCGCCGAAAATGTAAAAAATGGTACTTACGCAGCCGCCCGCCCGTTTAACATTGTAACTAAGGGTGATATTTCAAGTTTAACGGCGGATTTTATCTCTTTTATTCTTTCAGCGGAAGGGCAAAACGTCATCGGGAAAAATTATATCCCTGTTGCAAATAATTCTCCCGCATACGTTAGCGGCCAGACCTCCGGGAAAATCGTTGTCTTGGGTTCTTCCTCCGTTGCGCCGGCTATGGAACAACTAAAAGAAGCTTACGTAAAGATAAATCCAAACGCGCTTATTGAAATACAGCAACACGATTCGGCGGCGGGTATACTGAGCGCCTCGGACGGTACTTGCGACATAGGCATGGTAAGCCGTGATTTAAAAGCCAACGAAGCTGAACAGCTTAACGTAACCCAAATAGCTTTAGACGGCATTGTAGTCATAATAAATAACGCTAATTCCATAAATAATAATTTTACCAAAGAACAAGTAAAAGCTATTTTCACAGGCCAAACTACTAAATGGAGCGACTTGGAATGAACAACAAAATCAGCGAAAAAATAATGAGCGGCGTTTTTTTTATATTCGCCCTCGTTTCTGTATTCGCGGTTGGATTAATATGTTTTTTCCTTTTAGCAAACGGCATCCCCGGCATTGCTAAAATAGGCGCTTTTAATTTTCTTGCGGGCAAGATCTGGTCGCCTACGGATATTCCGCCTGCGTTCGGCATACTCCCTATGATAACAGGCAGTTTATATGTAACAGCGGGAGCAATTCTTATTGGTGTTCCTGTGGGAATATTGTCAGCTATATTTTTGGCGCGCGTCTGCCCCCGTCATTTATATAAAATCGTCAAACCGAGCGTAGATTTGTTGGCAGGTATACCATCTGTAGTATATGGTTTTTTTGGTATGATGACAATCGTTCCGCTGCTGGGCAGCAGTATTTTATCAGCTTGCGTATTACTTGGAATCATGATTTTACCTACCATTATCAGCCTTACGGAAAGCGCCGTCCGCGCTGTACCCGAACAATATTACGAGGGCGCTTCAGCACTCGGCGCCGGTCACTATCGCAGCATATTTTTCATCGTTATGCCCGCCGCAAAATCAGGCATATTTGCCGCTGTCATTTTAGGAATCGGCAGAGCAATAGGCGAAACTATGGCGGTGATAATGGTAGCCGGGAATCAACCCCGGATGCCGGTATCTCTGTTTAAAGGCGTGCGCACGTTAACGGCCAATATTGTCATAGAAATGGGTTACGCCGGTGATATTCACCGAGAAGCGCTCATAGCGTCCGGCGTTGTGCTATTTGCTTTTATTTTAATGATTAACTTTATCTTTTCTTATCTGAAAAGGAGTATGCCATGATATTAAAAAGAAATTCTTCTGAACGTATTATGGCGTTAATGACTTGGGCAGCGGCTATTTTAACCATCGGGACATTGTTGTTTTTGATAGCCTTCATTCTCGTAAAAGGAATTCCTCATATAAAACTTTCGCTTTTTTCATTGACCTATAACAGTGAAAATGTTTCGTTTATGCCCGCTTTGATTTCAACTTTTATTATCGTTTTTATATCGCTGGCTATAGCTGTTCCATTAGGAATTTCGTCTGCTATTTATCTCACTGAGTACGCGCGGAGCGGAAATAAAATTGTCGCGCTCATACATATGACCACCGAAACATTATCAGGTATACCTTCAATCGTATACGGACTTTTCGGCGGATTATTTTTCGTTGCCGCTCTGGGTTGGGGATACTCTGTTTTGGCCGGCGCTTTCACCTTAGTCATCATGATTTTACCTTTAATCATGCGCTCCAGCGAAGAGGCTATAAAAGCCGTACCCGATATGTACAGCGAAGGCTCATTCGGCCTTGGAGCAGGTAAATTGCGAACTATTTTCAAAATAATCCTTCCATCCGCAATGCCGGGCATACTGGCAGGAATCATATTATCCGCAGGACGTATCGTCGGCGAAACAGCGGCTTTGATTTATACGTCAGGCACTGTCGCGCAAATACCAGCAACGCCAATGGACTCAGCGCGAACACTGGCGGTTCATATGTACGCTATATCCAACGAAGGACTGCACTCAAACGAAAGTTACGCTACAGCAGTAATATTATTAGTGGTTACTATTTTAATAAACGCCGTTTCCGTGCGTATAGCTAAAAAATTTGGAGATTCGAATAATGAATTGTTTTGAAATTATGGATACAAACGTATATTACAGTGATTTTCAGGCTCTTAAAAACATAAATATAAATATTGAAATAGGAAATATAACCGCTTTTATCGGTCCGTCGGGCTGTGGAAAATCTACTTTGCTTAGAACTCTCAATCGTATGAATGACCTCATTGAAGGCTGCACCGTTTCAGGAGTAATTAAGCTGTTCGGCGAAAACATTTATGCGGGAATGGACGTTAACCTGCTCCGCAAGCGTGTGGGAATGGTATTTCAAAAACCAAACCCCTTTCCTATGAGCGTATATGATAATATTGCTTTTGGTCCTAGAACCCACGGTGTAAAGTCAAAGTACGAACTTGACAAAATAGTTGAAACTTCTTTACGGAACGCGGCGATTTGGGATGAAGTAAAAGACCGTCTAAAAAAATCCGCCCTTGGTTTGTCCGGTGGACAGCAACAGCGCCTTTGTATAGCGAGAGCGCTCGCAGTGGCTCCTGAAGCTCTTTTAATGGATGAACCTACAAGCGCGCTGGACCCTATTTCCACAGGAAAAATCGAAGAACTATTAATAAATTTACGTGAAAATTACAGTATAATTATAGTTACGCACAATATGCAGCAGGCAACAAGAATAAGTGATAAAACCGCCTTTTTTCTTATGGGAGAAATAATTGAATACGGCAACACTGAAGAAATATTCGCGATGCCTGAAGATAAACGAACGGAAGATTACATTACAGGGAGGTTTGGATGATGCGCAAACGTTTTGACGACCAGCTAGCCGAACTAAATAATAATTTGATTGAAATGGGCGCGCTTATAGAAAACGCTATATCCAAAGCTACAAAAGCCCTTGAGGAACAAAACATCGACGCCGCAAGAAAAATAATAGCGGACGATGAAATCATTGACGATAAAGAAAAAGAAATCGAAAGTCTTTGTTTAAAATTGCTCCTTAATCAGCAGCCTGTCGCACGTGATTTGCGGCAAATATCGACCGCGCTCAAAATGATCACAGATATGGAACGTATCGGCGACCATGCCGAAGACATTTCTGAACTCTGCACGTACCTTGTCGGACAGCCGTATATTATAAAACTCAACCGAATACCGCAAATGGCGGCAGCAACAATTAAAATGGTAACAGACAGCATAGACGCGTTTATAAAAAAAGACTTAATGCTGGCACAGGCTGTCATCACCTATGACGACCTTGTAGATTCTTTATACATAGAGGTAAAAAAAAGCCTGATAGCGCTTGTACACGAAAATCCTGATAATGGCGATCAAGCTTTCGATTTATTGCAAATAGCCAAATATTACGAACGCATAGGCGACCATGCCGTCAATATAGCGGAATGGGTCATTTTTTCCATAACAGGTATGCATAAAAATAAACAGGTTTTATAAAAACCAGTCAGGCGGCGAAACTTTGCAGAAAATTTTCATAGTTGAGGACGATGATAACATACGGGAAATGCTTATGTACGCTTTATTTTCCGTTGGTTTTGAAACGGAATGCTGCGCGGACGGCGAAACATTTTTCGCTGCTTTAAAGCAAACGACCCCTTCACTAATCCTGATGGACATAATGCTGCCCGGTGAAGATGGCGTTTCTATTTTAAAAAAACTGAAACAATATGAAAACACCAAACAAATTCCTGTAATAATGCTCACTGCGAAAG
>JAISDD010000164.1 GCA_031265005.1 Syntrophomonadaceae bacterium
AAGCGCCGGCGTTCATAAACACCGCTCCAGCTACGCTACCAGGAATCCCTTCCGCGAATTCCATACCGCCCAAGGCGCTTTGGGCCGCCGCTTCCGCGCAAGCGTTCAGAGCGCTTCCGGCCCGGACTTCCATGATATTTTTATTTATTTGCCAGCCGGTGAATTTACCGCCCATTTTTATAGTTATACCACGTATCCCTTTATCTCCTATCAGCAGATTGCTGCCCAAGCCGAAAAAGAAAAGCGGTATGTTTTTTTCACGGCTGTAGCGCAAAGTAACCGCGATATCATCAGATGTCCCCGGCAGAACCAAGCAGTCGGCCGGCCCTCCGATATGAAAAGTCGTATGTTTTTTCAGCGGCTCGTTTTCCAGCACCTTATCCGCCGCCAACCACTTTTTTAATTCCGAATATGCCATTGTTTTTTACCTTAAATCTACCGTACCGAACATCGCTTCCGGTAAATTATCTTAATCCTTTATCTTAATCCCCAGTTTAGGCGCTTCCGGCATTATATAGACGCTGGCCAGCTCCCCTTGCCGTCTCAGCGCTTTTTCATAAGCCGCCTGTAAATCGGTTTCCGCTTCCATGAACATTTTTTCCGTCAAAGCTTTACCCAGCTTACTCACTAAAATCACCTGACAGTGCTCCAAAGCCTTGCATATCGCGAAAGCCTTATGTCCGCCCAACTCAAAATGCTGATAAAATCGTCGTTTTATATCTTCCGGGCTGACGGCTTCGTCGATCCAACGCATAAAAGCAGCTTCCCCCAACCCTTCTCCGCATTCCGCCAGCAGCACGACCGTACCGTTTTTTTTCACTGCCGCCAAGGCGGCGTCCAGAGATTTTTGCGCCTGATACATACTGATATCTTTCGGGTATCCTCCAGCGGAAGCTATCACTATGTCAGCCGGCTCCTCTATGGTAATAACGTTCTGCTCTTCACAGAACGCGACCGCTTTTTTCCAGGCTTGGCGAAAATCACCGGCGACCGCCAGCCCTATTTGGTCCTTTGAAAGCATAACAACGTTAAGAATAAAGTCCATTCCTGCTTTACCGGCGGCTTCGAGCATTATGTCATTTACCGGATTATCCTTATAATTTCCTGTACGGGCCTTAGGATCATCCATCATCTGGTGATTGGCTTCGATTAGCTTTCTGGAAGCGATTCCGGGAAGAATAGATTTCCTTCCTCCTGAATAGCCCGCGAAATAATGCAGCTCCACCACTCCCGTGGCGATAAGCAGGTCCGCTTCAGCGGCCGTTCTGTTTATCTCCAGCGGCCAACCATTGCTTAAAACTCCTATGGTCTTTAAATCAGCGTCGCAGTTATGGTTTAGGACTTCATAGCGGCTGACAATTTCTTCTCCGAATATTTCGCGGTTTTCTTTTTCTGAATGAGGCCGGTGAATACCTAAAGCGACCACCAGCTTTATATCCTCATTTTTCAAACCGGCCCGGCGCAGCTCTTCCAGCAAAGGCGGCAGCAACGCGTAATACGGAGTAGGCCGGGTAATATCGTTGACAATCACGGCGGCGGAACGAGCCTTTTTCACTTCCGCCAGTTCCTGTAAGCGGGCCCCGCCTACAGGGTGCGAAAGGGCTTGTTCTACCAATTCTTTGTTGTCAGCATCAACGCGTGACGGTTTAGTTTTCAAAAAGCCTCTAAAGTTTTTTTCCTCTATCTCCAGATTATAAAATTCGTGGCCGAAAGCCAATTTTATCATCAAAACGTTCACCTTCCCATACTGTCAGGCTTTATCATTTCCCTGCGGCGCCGGTAACGTGCGGCCGGCATCATATCAATTATACCCTATGCCGTCTCATATTACAGCCGGGCTTTTAATATTTTACCTTCTTTCAGGATTTTTTCCTGCTTTTCATGTTCCTGCACGGTCAAACGCAAAATAAAAATTAAACCGTTAAAAACAATCAGGTGATGAATTAATATATTTTAACGATACTCTGTTTTATAATGCGAAACGCAGGTGTTTTTTATAAATCGTATTTATTTTATAAATAATTCTACTCTATGATATAATATTTGTATCATAAAGCAACTATTACAAGCTAAAATTACAAACCAAATGGAGGAATCAGCTTATGGAAATAAGCGCAATAAAATCCGAATTAATAAAAATATTAGGAAAAGATAAAGTCCTTACTGATGATCTTGATTTGATGTATTATTCTTATGACAGTTCCTTTTTGACCAAACTGCATCCTAAGGCTCCGTACGCTGTAGTTATGCCCCGTTCGACCGAGGAAGTACAGCAAGTAACGCGGTTCGCCTATGAAAACAATATCAAAATAGTGCCCAGGGGCGCCGGTACCGGTGAAACCGGAGGCTGTATCGCCGTAGAAGGCGGTATAGTATTTGACTTATCCTCCTGGAACGACATTGACGAAATAGACGTAGCCAATATGCAGGTCATCGTTCGTCCCGGCGTTGTTCACGCGGAGCTTAATAAAGAACTCAATAAGAAAAACCTTTTTTTTCCTCCCGATCCAGGCAGCAGCCTGATGTGTACCATAGGCGGCATGGTGGCTAATAACGCCAGCGGCCTCAGAGCCGTCAAATACGGTTGCACAGAGCAATATATACTGGGGTTGGAAGTAGTGCTTCCTAACGGTGAGATCATCAAAACCGGCGGTCAAAAAACCAAGTGCATCAAAAACGTCTCCGGCTTAAATCTGAATAAATTAATGGTCGGTTCAGAAGGTGTTTTAGGAATTATAACCCAAATACGCCTGCGCTGCTGGCCTAAGCCCAAAGCCCGCGGAATAGCCATGGCGGTATTTGATGATTTGGACCAAGCTCCGGCCGCGGTTTTAGATGTTTACCAGGCTGGGATTCTTCCTTCCGGCATTGAGATATTGGATAGCTCCGCTATATCGGCAGTCAATCAATATAAACCGGAAATCAATTTGCCGCGGGCCGAAGCTATTTTACTTTTTGAAGTGGACGGTAATCCTCCCAGTGTCGATTACGAGGGCAAAATCATTAAAGAAATAACAGAAAAAAGGGCCGTATCTGTAGAATGGGCTACTGATCCTCAAAGAATGGATGAATTATGGGAAGGACGCAGCGTAACAGCCACTGCCGCCGCTCGGGTACGCGCAGACGCCACTCGGGTATTCGCCGGCGAAGATATAGCAGTCCCTCTAGATAAAGTAGCCGATACTTTAAGACAAATCAGAGCTTTGGCCGCCAAACATGATATACTGGTGGTTAATTACGGGCATATAGGCGACGGCAACGTGCATACCGCTCCGGTAATAAACCCGGAGGTACCGGAAGAAGTGGAAAAAGTGAAACAATTAGTACACGAAATTCACCTGCTGGCTATAGAACTGCAAGGCTCTACTACCGGCGAACACGGAGTAGGCGCTGTCCGCCGTCAATACGCCGTATTGGAGCACGGCCCGGCGGTAAAATATATGCAAGGGGTCAAAAACGTTTTTGACGACAAAGGGCTGATGAACCCCGGCAAGCTTTTCTAATATTCGAAAGGAAATATATAGATTGTTGAATTTTAAAGAACTTCCAGTGGTCAAAGAACAATTGATGAAATGCGTGCGATGCGGAAAATGCCGCAGTGTGTGTCCGGTTTTTGAAGAAATAAAAAATGAGACGGTAGCGCCGCGCGGCCATGTTTTCATGGTGCAAATGCTAAGAGACGGGCAAGTCTCTCCTTCGAAGAAAGTAGGCGAACATTTGAGCAATTGCTTATTATGCGAAACTTGCACGGTCAACT
>JAISDD010000065.1 GCA_031265005.1 Syntrophomonadaceae bacterium
AGAAAGCGCGTGAAGTAAGGGATTCTTCTTTAAGAGTTCCTCATGGCGAAGCTGGGAAAATCGTGGCGGTTAAACGATTTTCCAGGGAAAAGGGCGATGAGTTACCGCCGGGAGTCAATCAGCTGGTCAGAGTATATATAGCCCAAAAACGCAAAATTTCCGAAGGGGATAAAATGGCTGGACGTCATGGCAATAAAGGCGTAATATCGAGGATTTTGCCTGAAGAAGACATGCCTTTTTTATCTGACGGAACGCCGATACAAATAGTTTTAAATCCGTTGGGAGTTCCTTCGCGAATGAATATAGGACAGATTTTAGAATGTCATATGGGCTGGGCGGCCGACGCTTTAGGCTTAAAGATTGCCACACCGGTTTTTGATTGCGCGAATGAAGAAGACATTTTCAGCAAATTGACTGAAGCAGGGTTGCCCAGCAATGGTAAAACTGTACTCTATGACGGACGTACCGGAGAACCTTTCGATCATTCAGTTACTGTAGGGTATGTTTACATGCTAAAATTAGCGCATTTGGTTGATGACAAGATACATGCGCGTTCTATAGGACCCTATTCTTTAGTGACCCAGCAGCCGCTGGGAGGAAAAGCCCAATTTGGCGGACAGAGATTTGGCGAAATGGAAGTTTGGGCGTTAGAAGCCTATGGAGCCGCATATACTCTGCAAGAAATATTGACGGTAAAATCAGATGATGTAGTAGGACGCCTGAAGACTTATGAATCCATTGTTAAAGGCGATAATATACCAGAACCGGGAGTGCCGGAAGGGTTCAAGGTGTTAATAAAAGAATTGCAGAGTTTGGTGTTGGATGTAAGGATATTATCGGATGATAATCTGGAAATTCATATTAAAGATGTGGATTATGAAGTGAATGAAAAGGAAAAAGCGAAAGAATTAGGCATGGATATTCCTGAGAGAACGGTAAATATTGCCGACGAATATGCGGATAACCGGCCGGAAATAGATATAGATGATTCGGAAGATGATGAAGGCGACGCAGTTACAGGCGAAGATGCAAATAACTTGGATGAATTAATTGATGACGACTTTGAGGAAGAAACATTAGAGCTTGATCTTGACCCAATACTGGAACAAGACTGATCTTGTCCTTTGTATGTACATCATGGTAAGCAATACCGAGAGGAGAGACCGGATGTTAGATGTCAATAATTTTGAACGCATAAAAATTTCTTTAGCTTCTCCGGAGCAAATAAGATCGTGGAGCAGCGGAGAAGTAAAGAAGCCTGAAACTATTAACTATAGGACGCTCAGACCTGAAAAAGAAGGATTGTTTTGTGAAAAAATCTTTGGCCCGGTTAAAGACTGGGAATGTCATTGCGGAAAATATAAAAGGGTGCGGCACAGAGGTATTGTTTGTGACCGCTGCGGGGTAGAAGTAACTACTTCCAAAGTGCGGCGCGAGAGGATGGGGCATATAGAACTGGCAGCGCCGGTGTGTCATATATGGTATCTGAAAGGTATCCCTAGCCGAATGGGATTGTTGCTGGACATGTCTCCTAAAGTTTTAGAAAAAGTAATATATTTTGTAAATTATATTGTTATTGACCCCGGCGATACTCCATTGGTGAAAAAGCAGTTGCTGAATGAGAGGGAATACAGAGAAAGCCGTGACCGGCATGGCGATTCATTTGTAGCCGGGATTGGAGCTGAAGCTGTTAAGATTTTGCTGCAAGAAATCGATCTAGAGAAGATGACACTGGATTTAAAAGAAGAAATCGCTTCTACTACCGGACAGAGAAAAAGCAGGTCGATCAAAAGACTGGAAGTCGTGGAATCTTTCCGCTTGTCTAGTAATAAACAACAATGGATGATTATGGATGTGTTGCCGGTCATTCCGCCGGAATTGCGCCCTATGGTGCAACTGGACGGCGGACGTTTTGCGACGTCCGATTTAAATGACCTATACCGCAGAGTTATTAACAGAAATAATCGTTTAAAAAGGCTTTTGGATTTAGGAGCGCCTGATATTATAGTTCGTAATGAAAAAAGAATGTTACAGGAAGCGGTCGATGCTTTGATTGATAACGGACGAAGAGGCAGACCAGTTACCGGACCCGGAAACAGGCCGCTTAAATCGCTGAGCGATATGCTTAAAGGGAAACAAGGCCGCTTTCGCCAAAATCTGTTGGGGAAGAGAGTGGATTATTCAGGCCGTTCGGTTATCGTAGTGGGACCCAAGCTAAAAATGCATCAGTGCGGGCTGCCTAAAGAAATGGCGTTAGAGTTGTTTAAACCTTTTGTAATGAAAAAAATAGTAGACCGGGGCATTGCTACTAATATTAAAAGCGCGAAAAAAATGGTGGAACGAGGAAGAGAAGAAGTCTGGGATATTTTGGACGATGTTATCAAAGAACATCCGGTTTTATTAAACCGGGCGCCGACATTGCATCGTTTGGGAATTCAAGCTTTTGAGCCGGTATTGGTTGAAGGACGCGCTTTGCAGCTCCATCCGCTGGTTTGTACAGCATACAATGCCGATTTTGACGGAGATCAAATGGCGGTTCATGTTCCATTATCGGCTGAGGCTCAAACAGAAGCGCGTATTTTGATGCTGGCCAGTAATAACATTCTCAATCCTAAGGATGGAAAACCGGTGGTTACTCCTACGCAAGACATGGTTATTGGATTATACTATCTGACATATATGAGCGAAAATGATTGGGATATTGAAAAACCCAGAGTTTTCAGAGACCCGGACGAAGCGCAAATGGCTTATGAAGTGGGAAATATTGCTTTACATGAAAAAATAAAAGTAAGAATGAAAATCCCTCACCCCAAAAGAATAGGAAACGGAACGTCGATTCATATGGAGTTTGCTTATGATGAGACGCTGATGGAAACTTCGGTGGGAAGAATTATATTTAATGAAGCTATTCCAGATAGTCTGGGCTTTTTTAATGAAGTTATCGACAAAAAGAAAATAGGCAACATAGTGTATGAATGTTATCGTTTAGAAGGTAATGCCAAAACAGCGGCAATGCTGGACGGAATTAAAAGGTTAGGCTATAAGTTTGGTACCAGAGCTGGTATTACTGTTGGAGTAACTGATTTTGAAACTCCGACGGCCAAAACGGCTATTTTGCACGAAGCTGATTTAGCGGTGGGCGCTATTGAAGAAGATTATTTAATAGGACTGATTACCGATGAAGAACGCGGCAATCAGGTAGTTGATATTTGGAACCAAGCAACCGATGATGTTACCGAAGCTTTGAAAGAATCGCTGCCGGAGGATAATCCAGTTTACATGATGGCTATTTCCGGCGCTCGTGGTAATTTCCAGCAAATTCGCCAGTTAGCAGGAATGAGAGGGCTTATGGCTGATCCTTCAGGGAAGATAATAGATTTGCCTATAAAAGCTAATTTCCGCGAAGGATTGACGGTATTAGAATATTTCATCTCAACTCACGGCGCTCGTAAAGGACTAGCGGATACCGCGTTGCGTACAGCTGATTCAGGGTATTTGACCAGGAGGCTGGTGGATGTTTCGCAAGACGTTATTGTGAGGGAAGACGACTGCGAATCGGTTGAGGGTACATGGGTAGAAAAAATAATGGAAGGTTCTCAACTTATAGAGCCTTTGAATCAGCGTATCATAGGAAGAGTGGCGGTTGATGCCGTTTATCATCCTCAAACAGGCGAAAAGCTGGTTGAAAAGAACCAGATGATAGATGATGAGGCGGGTTTTTTGATTGAGCAGGCAGGTATTGAAAGCGTAAAAATCAGATCGGTTCTTACCTGCAAAACGCGTCACGGCGTTTGTAAGAAATGTTACGGGCGTAATCTTGCCACCGGGTATGATGTGGAAATAGGAGAAGCGGTAGGTATTTTAGCAGCTCAGTCGATCGGAGAACCGGGGACTCAGTTAACTATGCGTACTTTCCATACCGGAGGAGTTGCGGGTGATGATATAACCAGAGGGCTGCCGCGCGTAGAAGAGCTTTTTGAAGTCCGTAAGCCGAAAGGGCAGGCGGTGGTGGCCGAATTAGCGGGAAAAATCAGCTTTGGAGAAAACAAGGGGCGCCGTCAAGTTGAAATTCTCAATGAAAACAACGAAGAACTTGACGCTTACTTAGTCCATTACGGATCTCGCTTGAAAGTTAGCGAAGGTGATTTTGTGGAAATGGGAGATGCGCTGACAGAAGGACCCTTAAATCCTCATGACATTTTAAAGACAAAAGGAATGCAGGAAGTGCAGCGTTATCTTTTGCAGGAAGTGCAGAAAGTATACCGTTCTCAAGGTGTTGATATTAGTGACAAGCATATCGAAATTATGATCCGGCAGATGCTGAAAAAAGTGAAAGTTGAAGATGCCGGAGATACTGATATGCTTCCGGGAGCGTTTGTTGCCGTTGCGGTATTCGAAGAAGAGAACACCAAAGCGATTAATAATGACCTCTTGCCGGCGGTATGTTCGCC
>JAISDD010000169.1 GCA_031265005.1 Syntrophomonadaceae bacterium
AGAGCGTACAGGTGTTTTTATGGTTTCTTTATAAGCCACCTGCGGTTTACCAACATTAGCATTTACTTTAAACTCTTTCAGCAAGCGGTCCACTATGATTTCGAGATGAAGTTCTCCCATTCCTGATAAAATCGTCTGACCGCTGCTCTCATCAACTCTTGCTATAAAAGTCGGATCTTCTTCCGACAAACGCCGCAGACTTTCTCCCATTCTATCTTGGTCCGCTTTAGTTTTCGGCTCAACTGCTATATCAACAACCGGATCCGGGAAATCAATAGTTTCCAGGAGAATGGGTTCTGTTTCAGAGCATATCGTGTCGCCCGTTACGGTATTTTTTAGCCCAACTCCTGCTACGATATCTCCGGCAAACGCTGTATCCAGTTCTTCCCTGCTGTTAGCATGCATACGCAATATTTTTGTTATTCGCTCTTTTTGTCCTTTTTTACTATTCAGTACATAAGCGCCGGATTTTAAAACACCTGAGTATATCCGTAAGTAAGTTAGTTTCCCTACAAAAGGGTCAACTGTCACTTTAAATGCTAATACCGTCAAAGGTTCCACAAGTTCCGCCATTCTTTTCAATTGTGCGCCGTTGTCAGGGTCAATCCCTATGATAGCCGGTTTGTCTTTAGGCGACGGCAAATAATCAATAATCGCGTCGAGGAGCATCTGCACTCCTTTATTTTTAAAAGACGATCCGCACAGCACCGGCACCGCATCATTGGAAATAGTAAGCTTCCTAACCAAAAAAATGATCTCTTCCGGTGATATTTCCTTTCCTTCTAAATACTTTTCCAGCATTTCATCGTCATACTCGGATATTTTTTCTAAAAGCGCATTTCTATATCCAGTTGTTGAAATAAATTCATCAGCCGTTAAATCTCTTTCGATAAAACTTTCGCCTATGTCATCTTGATAAACATACGCTTTTAATTTTATCACATCTATAATCCCTTGGAATTGCTCTTCACTCCCGAGCGGAAGCTGAATTATAAGCGTATTGCATCCCAATTGTTCATTCAGCATATTTACGGCGGCAAAATAATTTGCTCCTACTCTGTCCATTTTATTAATGTAAGCAATCCTGGGGATCTGATAGCGGTCAGCCTGACGCCAAACAGCTTCTGACTGAGGTTGGACTCCCGCTACCGCACAAAATATACCAACCGCCCCATCAAGTACACGCAACGACCTTTCAACCTCAACTGTAAAGTCAACATGGCCGGGCGTGTCAATCACGTTGATGACATGATTTTTCCACATACAAGCAGCCGCAGCCGACGTAATAGTTATGCCTCTTTCCTGTTCCTGCCTCATCCAATCCATCGTTGCTGTACCCTTATCTACTTCCCCTATTTTATGAATTTTACCTGTATAGTAAAGTATTCTTTCGGTAGTCGTAGTTTTTCCAGCATCAATATGAGCCATCATCCCAATATTCCTCATTACAGATAAATCATTTCCATCCGGCATAACTAAATTCTCCCCAGTAATAACTTACCATCGATAATGAGCGAATGCCTTGTTGGCTTCAGCCATTTTATGCGTATCTTCGCGTTTTTTCACAGAGCCTCCGGAACCATTATAAGCATCCATCAACTCTCCGGCCAAACGTTCAGCCATAGTCTTTTCGCCGCGTTTTCTGGCATAAGAAACCAGCCATCTTATCGCTAAAGTCTGTCTCCTGTCAGTCCGTACTTCTACCGGCACTTGATAGTTCGCTCCGCCAACTCTCCTGGCTCTGACCTCTAAAATTGGAGTAATATTTTTCATCGCAACTTCAAAAATTTCTAAAGGATCTTTATTCATTTTCTTCTCTAAAATATCAAAAGCGTCATAACAAATACGTTCCGCCAAACTTTTTTTACCGTCCCACATGATTTGATTAACAACTTTAGTAAATATTTTGCTGTTATAAATCGGATCCGGCAATACATCCCTTTTAGGGACCGACCCTTTTCTAGGCATACCTTCCCTCCTAATTATTTTTTCTTGGGTTTTTTAGTCCCATATTTTGATCTGCCTTGGTTACGGTTAAGAACCCCGGAAGCATCCAGTGTTCCTCTGATTATATGATATCTGACCCCTGGCAAGTCTTTTACCCTTCCTCCTCTTATTAAAACCACGCTATGTTCTTGTAAATTGTGTCCAATCCCTGGAATATAAGCTGTAACCTCTATTCCGTTAGAAAGCCGCACTCTAGCGATCTTTCTTAAAGCGGAATTAGGTTTTTTAGGAGTAGTTGTATATACGCGAGTGCATACTCCTCTTTTTTGGGGACAACTTTTAAGGGCTGGGGCAGTTGATTTTTTCTCTTCTTTTTCTCTTCCTTTGCGAACTAGTTGATTAATTGTTGGCATACCTGCACCTCCTTCCTCGAAAATAAATTATTGTTTTATTTAAATACAGTCTGATTTAATCAACGCTATCGTTGCGGCCCCAACTTCAATTCCGCAAATTTGGCCCAGAATTTTCATATCATCCGCAATCACAAATTCAATACTTTTTTGTTCGCACATTCTTTTCAAAGGCTCACCTATATGAGGCTCTATGTCATTAGCAATGATGACCTTTTTAGCTAAACCTTTATTAATAGCCTTTTTCACTTGTTTAATACCAATAACTTTTGCTTCATTTTTTATCTCTGAAGACAGCATAAACACTATTCCTTAATATCAATATAAATAACTCTTCGCGAGTTTATAGGCAAATACCGATACTTTAGTATTTTAGCATCTGAAAAGCTCTCCGTCAAACATTTTTGTACAGCGTTTCAAAACAAATTCCTACTCGCCTGCCAGTACACAGCACGAGCGGCAAAACCGCGCGCTTTACCGCCCAGCAACTTTCTTTGTCATTTTTATAATTACACTTATTTATTGTAAAACATCATTTGTTTCTTCTGCATAATTATTCCCGTAATCAACCTTTTTATAAATCGAATAACCAGTACCTGCCGGTATTAATTTTCCTATTATAACATTTTCTTTTAATCCTATTAAGTTATCTACTTTTCCTTTGATTGCC
>JAISDD010000157.1 GCA_031265005.1 Syntrophomonadaceae bacterium
TGGCTCAGCGCGGAATCCGATGGTAAATCCGGTAACTACGGTCTCTATGATCTTATTTCCGCACTCGACTGGGTACAAGATAATATAGATGCATTCGGAGGAGATCCTGGCAGAATCACAGTTTTTGGCCAGTCCGCCGGCGCGGTCAGCACGCAAACACTTATTTCATCAAAATTAACAAGGGGTAAAATTCACGGAGCCATTATACAAAGCGGCGGCGGTTACCGATCGATAATTACTAACGCTAATACTCTTTCCCGGGCGGAGGAGCTAGGTGATATTTTCGTAAAACGCTGCAAGGTAAAGTCACTGGAAGAGATACGGGCTATCAGGGCGGAAGATCTGGTTGCGCCACAAATGGAATGCTTTAACGAATCCCGTGGTAAAGGCCGTTCATTTGGGCCCATTATTGATGATGAGATTCTGGAAGACGCGCCGGATACTATTCTTGAGCAGGGAAAACATCTTGACATTCCGTATATGATTGGTTGTACCTCAAATGATATTGGCGGTTCGGCGGAGCATGAATCGCCGCTCAAGAAAATCTGCATTGATTTTAGTCAGCTTAACGAAAAATTGGGACGCAAACCCGCATATGTATATTATTTCACGCACCGGCCCCTTGGTGATGACGCCGGGGCTTTCCATTCGGCAGAATTGTGTTATGTCTTTGGCACATTGGCCCGCAGTTGGCGTCCCAAAACGTCGGAAGATTATGCCCTGTCCCAATCAATGGTCCGTCGCTGGTGTAATTTTATTACCTGCGGGGACCCGAATGGAGAAGGCCTTCCCGAATGGAAACCCTGCTCAACTACAGAACCCTTTGTGATGGAGTTTTAAATGGCGGCAGCTAATACCACCAAGCCCGCATTGCCTCACGGTAAAACAAACCTTTGGGCGCATATTGTACAGAACAGAGGGGTCTATCTTGTATTATTACCGGGGATCATCTGGTATATCCTCTTTGCCTATTTTCCCCTCTTTGGACTCTCTCTGGCCTTTAAAACCTTTAAGGCTAATCTGGGCATTTTTCACAGTCCCTGGGTTGGGCTGCAAAATTACGTCTATGTATTCCGTGATAAGGCGTTCATGGAATCCGTGGGACGTACCCTTTATATCAATATTCTGCGGCTTTGTATTACGTTTCCTTTTCCTATCCTCCTCGCGCTGGCAATCAACGAAGTAAGGCTGGGAAGGACCAAAAAGATTTTTCAGACAATCTATACGTTCCCCAACTTTTTGTCTTGGATACTGGTATCAAGTATCATGCGCCATGTCTTCGGCCAGCATGGAATGGTTAACGGCATTATTACCTTATTTAACCATGAACCAGTCATGCTACTGGGATCGGTACATGCTTTTTTGCCCCTTATTTATATTACGGATATTTGGAAAACTGCCGGTTGGAGTGCGATTATTTACCTTGCCGCTATTTCGGGGATTGATGCGGAGCAGTACGAAGCGGCGGAAATTGACGGGGCGACGCGCTTGCAACGCATTTGGCATATTTCGCTTCCGGGCATCAAAGGAACCATAATCGTCATGTTCATTCTGGCTATGGGCTACCTAATGTCTGCAGGATTCGATCAGCTCTTTAATATGAGCAACGCGGCAACATCAAGGGTTGCCGAAACACTGGATATGTATATTTACCGTATTACATTCCAATCCGCTTCCGATTTTTCATTCTCTTCGGCGGTAAGTCTATTCCGCTCTATTATCAACTTTTCCTTGTTAATAACAGCGGACCGGCTTGCAAAGAAAATTGGTGGACAAGGGTTGTTTGGATAAATAATTTGTTTGGATTCGGCCGGTTTTCAAACAGAACCTATGCTTTCTTATACGATGTTAAAAATCGCGGCTGTTTAGTGGGATTTGTTTGACGAGAGAAGATTTCGAATGATCAACCGGTTTTCAGAGGTGGTTTCCAGCCCGGCGGTTGCGACAAGGAGTTTATGTTGAAAAATAAATCTATCAAAATTCGTTTTGAGTTGCTTGATTTGATTCTGTTCGTTTTTCTTGTTTTCTTTTCATTGCTCATTGTAATACCATTTATTAATGTTATTGCCATCAGTTTTACCTCACAAAGAGAATACCTTACTACACGGTTCATGCTGGTACCAAAAAATCCGGTAGTCACGAACTATACCCGCCTTTTTATGGACGGAAGGATATGGATTGGATACAGAACCACGCTATTTTTCCTTGTCCTTGGAGTACCGGTCAATATGTTTTTAACAACCTCGGTTGCCTATGGCTTAAGCCGTCCAAATTTTCCAGGTAAAAAAATCATCTTTTATGCGATAATTTTTACAATGCTCTTTAATGGAGGCATTGTACCGATGTACCTTGTGATGCGTCAAATGCGTTTGACCAACACTGTTTGGTCTGTCGTTTTGGCCTACGGCATTAATAATTTTTATATGATCATCATGCGCAGTTACTTTCAGTCCATTCCAGAGGCGCTCATGGAATCCGCAAAGCTTGATGGCGCGGGCGACTGGCGTATTTTATTTCAAATAATTCTTCCACTTTCTATGCCAATTATTGCGACAATCTTACTTTTTTACAGCGTTGACAGGTGGAATGAATGGTATAATGCGATGATCTTTAT
>JAISDD010000218.1 GCA_031265005.1 Syntrophomonadaceae bacterium
ACTCTGGGGGATATTGAGCATAGAAGACCATTTCCAAGCGCGGAGCTGGACCGACAGTGACGCACAGCTTGCCGCCATCGTCAGCAACATAATCGCGGGCGTGGTGGCGCGTGAAATTACCGAAAAACAGCGTTTAGAAGCACTGGAACACGCTATGGAAGCCAGTAAAGCCAAAGGCGATTTTCTCTCGCAGATGAGCCATGAGATGCGCACTCCTATGAATGTGATAATAGGCATGGCCACGATCTTAAAAAAATCCTCCGACATAAACGCCTACCAAGAAGGGATTAAAAAAATAGAAACAGCCGCTACTCATCTACTGGGTGTAATAAACGACATTTTAGATATGTCCAAAATTGAAGCCAACAAACTGGTACTTTTTGAGGAAGCGTTCGATTTCCGTGAAATGATAAACGATGTTAAAAATATAATAAATTTTAATATTGAAAACAAAAAGCAGATTTTCACAATCTATATAAACCCTGCTCTGCCAAACTATCTTATAGGCGACAGACAAAGATTAGCGCAAGTCATAACTAATTTACTTTCTAACGCAGTAAAATTTACCCCAGACGAAGGCTGCATTTCCCTGACGGTACAACCTTACGAACCGGAAGATCCTGGCCCCGCTGATGCTGATAAACTCGAGTGCTCTTTCCTGCTAAGCATAAAAGACACGGGCATAGGCATAACTAAAGAGCAAATGTCGCGTCTTTTTCATTCTTTTGAACAGGCTGATAAAAGTACTTCGCGAAAATTCGGCGGCACAGGGTTAGGATTAGCCATAAGCAAACATATAGTTGAACTTATGGGCGGGAAAATATGGGCTACGTCAGAACCAGGCAAGGGCTCTGATTTTTCTTTTGCCCTAACTCTGAGGCGCGGGAACACTCCAAATATTGATATTGAGAAGGATAAGGTATTTTTACCGGAAGCTTACGATTTTTCCGCTTTCCGCGCACTTGTCGCGGAAGATATAGAGATAAACCGCGAAATTTTTCTCGCGCTTCTAAGCCCGACCGGCTTGCAAATCGACTATGCTGAGAACGGTAGGCAGGCAGTAGAGATGTTTGCTGACAAAAAAGGCGGCGGCTACAATATAATATTTATGGACATACAAATGCCTGAAATGGACGGTTATGAAGCAACCCGCCATATTCGCGCTTCGAATTTGCCTGACGCAAAAACGATACCTATCATCGCTATGACCGCCAATGTATTCAAAGAAGACGTCGACAACGCCTTGGCTTCCGGTATGAACGCCCATCTGGTAAAACCTATTATAATTAATGACATCATGCGGAAACTAGTAGAGTACTTATCGCGCTCTTGAGGCAGAGAGTTGTACTGCGGAGATTGTTCCAATTAAAATAAAAGTTATGCTGGTAGCTGTCTTTTTTTTCATATTTTTCCTTATTTGGTATTTTTTTATTTTAATCCCATTTTTAGGTACGCCTTAAAGAAAATTTTTTCGCTCAGAGTAAAATTTTATATCGGCGGCTTCCAAAATATTTTTATCAGAACCAAATTTGATTATATTAAGCATCGCCTGACCCAATTCCTGTGTGGTAATAACCGCATTCGGGAACAGTTTATGCATTAAATATACCGCCGGTTTAAAGAGCATATAAAATAAACTATACATTTTGGTTTTAGAGCGAATACCTCGCAAGGGTTGAATAATGCCCGGCCTAAACATATAAGCAGCTTTAAAAGTTAATTTTAAGAGCATATTTTCCGTTTTTCCTTTAACGCGTCTCCACATTATCCGCCCCTGCTCTGTGCTGTCGGTTCCGGACCCTGATACATAAACAAAAACCATTTCCGCATTCAACCGCGCCAAGGTTTCCGCCGCCGCTTTGGTAATATCGTAAGTTACGCGCGTATATTTCGCCTCTCCCATCCCCGCCGATGAAACTCCTAAACAAAAGAAACACGCGTCAAATCCACTCAGATGTTCCTCTAGCCCTGAATAATCCATCATATTACTATGCCTGATTTCCTTCAATTTGGGATGCATTATTCCGCTTTTATTTCTTCCTATGGTCTGTACTTCCGTCACTTCCGCATCTAGTAAACATTCGCGCAGTACTCCCTGACCAACCATACCTGTAACTCCAAAGATCAATATCTTCATCAAATTTCCTTTTACCCTAATATCCTAACTGTAAAAATAGCCCCTAAATAATCTAATTCTCTAAAGCTGCTTTATCGCTGTACATTAAAGCTTTCGCAAACACCGTCGGCGAAAAATCGCGCAAATCTTCCAAACCTTCTCCAATACCCACATATTTCAGCGGTATGTTCAATTCCTGCGCTAACGCCAATACTATACCACCCTTAGCCGTACCGTCCAGCTTTGTTAAAACAATGCCGGTAATGCCGGAAACTTCTAAAAACACCTGCGCCTGGCTGACCGCATTTTGGCCAGTGGTAGCATCCAAGACCAACAATACTTCATGAGGGGCGTCGGGTCTTTCACGCTCAATGATTCTCCTTATTTTACCTATTTCATTCATCAGATTGACCTTGTTTTGCAGCCGTCCGGCAGTATCAATTATCAAAATATCAGCCTTACGCGCCTCCGCCGCACTCAAAGCATCAAACACCACTGCGCCCGGATCGGCTTTTTCCTGATGTTTAATCATGTCCACCCCCACCCTGTCGGCCCATATCTGCAACTGGTCTATAGCGGCGGCTCTGAAAGTATCAGCGGCGGCTAACAGCACTTTGCGCCCTTCTTTTTTATAACGATAGGCCAGTTTGGCAATAGAGGTAGTTTTCCCTACTCCATTAACTCCGACCACCATAATTATAGTAGGTCCGGAAGCAGCCCAATTAATAACCATAGACTCCCGCCCTATAATATTCGCTATTTCTTCCTGCATTATATTCAGCACCTGAGATGATTCTTTGATTTTATTTTTTTTAGCTGTCTGTTTCATTTTCTCCACTAAATTCATGGTTACTTTCATGCCGCAATCGGCTTGAATCAGAATATCTTCCACATCCTCCCAAAAGTCGTCGTCTAAAGAACGATTGTTTTTGATAAGAGCTTCTATCTTGCCGGTAAAATTCTCTCTGGTTTTAGAAAGGCTTTTTTTCATGCGTTCAACAAAGTTCAGAGGATCATCTTCTTTTTTAAGGGCTTCCGTTTGAACCTTTTCCGGTTCCGGCGAAACTTTTTCCATCTCCGGCGTTTCTAATTTTTCTGTTTCTCCTTGTTCTGCCAGCGGCAATTCACTTGGAACAAACATGTTTTCCGGCTCCATAAGCCCTTTTTCTTCTTTATTTTTTTTATTTTTAAATTTATCAAATAAACTCACAGCGCATCCCCTTAATCATAATTATACCGCAATAGG
>JAISDD010000066.1 GCA_031265005.1 Syntrophomonadaceae bacterium
CCGGCAGCTTAAAGTGGAACGAGACATGATTTGTAGAGTTGTGAAAGATATTATATAATACATGCTGATAAACGAGGTATTTATAAAATGATTAGGAGGCCGACCGGTGAGAATGAAAAGAACACATAACACACTTGAGTTAGGAAAACACATATTAGGCCAGGAGAGTGTTTTGAACGGCTGGGTTAACACCCGCAGGGATCACGGAGGGCTAATATTCGTTGACCTAAGAGATCGTTACGGTATTGTACAAATAGTTTTCAGCCCTGACGTAAATAAAGAATCGTTTCATATGGCCGAACAGATCAGAAGTGAATATGTGATAGCCGTAAGAGGAAGTTTGTCTGAAAGGCCGGACGGGTCTGAAAATCCTAAACTGCATACCGGGCAGGTTGAAATATATGTGGAAGAATTGGAAATACTAAACAAAGCTAAAACTCCTCCTTTTTACATTGAAGACGGAGTGGAAGTTGATGAAATGCTGCGGCTTAAATATCGCTATTTAGATTTGCGTAGGCCGGAAATGAAGAATAATATTATTAAACGGCATAAAGTAGTACAAAGCCTCCGTGATTTTTTAGACCGTCATGATTTTCTTGAGATTGAAACTCCCATATTAGGAAGGAGCACTCCCGAGGGGGCTCGGGATTATTTGGTTCCCAGCCGGCTTCGGCAGGGAGAGTTTTTTGCTTTGCCTCAATCACCGCAGCAATATAAACAAATATTGATGGCAGCAGGAATGGAAAAATATTTCCAAATAGCGCGCTGTTTCCGGGATGAAGATCTCAGGGCTGACCGTCAGCCGGAGTTTACGCAGTTGGACATGGAGATGTCTTTTTGCTCGGAAGAAGACATTTTTACGCTGATAGAAGCTATGATGCGGCAAATATTTAAAGTAGGTATGGATAGGGACATCCCTTTACCATTTAAACGGCTGACCTATAATCAAGCTATGAGCGTATACGGCAGTGATAAGCCGGATCTTCGCTTTGATCTGCCTATTGTTGACATATCGGAGCAAGTACGCGGCGCTGACTTTAAAGTATTCGCTTCAGCTTTGGAAATTCAAGGCGTGGTCAGAGCCATAAACGCCAAAGGGTGCGCTTCGTTTACTAGAAAAGAAATAGATGAATTAGGTAAAATAGCGGTGGAGAACGGCGCTAAAGGAATGGCTTGGATTGTTGTGGAGCAAATCGAGCTGCGTTCGCCTATCACCAAATTTTTCACGGAAGAGCAGATAGCTCAAATATTAAAAATCTTAAATGCCGAGCCGGGCGATCTTCTCCTTTTCGGCGCGGATAAAGCTGATATTGTAGCTAGGGTTTTAGGCAATATACGTTTGGAAATAGCTAAACGGATGAACTTAATCAATGATCAAGAACTTAATTTTTGCTGGATAACCGATTTCCCATTGCTGGAATATGATGCGGAAGAAAAGCGTTATGTGGCGGTTCATCATCCTTTTACTGCTCCCAAAGAAGATGACATAGCTTTAATGGAGACGCGTCCTCAGAATTTGCGCGCCCGGGCTTATGACCTGATACTGAATGGAACGGAAATAGGCGGCGGCAGTATCCGTATCCACCAAAGAGGGGTACAGGAAAAAATGTTTTCGTTGTTAGGTTTGTCGTCCGAAGAGATAAAAGATAAATTCGGTTTTATGCTGGAGGCGTTCGACTATGGAACTCCTCCTCATGGAGGGATCGCCTTTGGAATAGACCGATTATTAATGATCATGACCGGGTGCAACAGCATCCGCGACGTTATTGCTTTTCCTAAAACCCAAAGCGCCTCTTGCCCCATGACTAACGCTCCGTCAGAGGTAAGTCCTAAACAATTGCAGGAGCTGTCCATAAAAATAAGGGGTAAATAGGATAATTTGGTTAAATTTTTATCCGGCGGTAGTTGAAGGTTTTAAAGAGATATGATAAAATCGAATAAAACCTATAGACCCTACTGTGTGCGTGATTTGTCGAATAGTTTTTGCCAACACTAAAACTATGGGAACTTTTCTCCGAGTGTAGATGTAAACCCATGATTGTGGGGAACAAGAAGCATCCGGGCAGTGCCCACCTGAGTATTCAGGTTTAAACGTCGGCGACACGGCTCAGTGGGGTTTTTTATTACCAATTAACGGTTTCGTGTTTAGCATATGTTATACTATTCTTGATTTAAAACACGGATAAATATAACCTAATACCCTTTCACCCGCTGTACCCCCGCTTCGCGAGGACAAGCGAGTACAGGCAGGGCACTTAGGTCACGAGATTTGCCTGCGGCTAAGGAAAATAGTATTAAAGTTTTATAGAAAGGGCTAGTGATGGATAAGGAATTTTACCAGCGTACGGAAGCTTTGTTAGGAACGGACGTTTTAGGTAAGCTGATGGACAGTTGGGTTGCGGTAGTAGGATTAGGGGGAGTTGGTTCTTTTGCCGCTGAAGCTTTGATACGTTCCGGTATCGGTCATTTAACTTTAGTTGACGGTGACTGTATTGAACCGAGTAATTTTAACCGGCAATTGGAAGCCTTGTTTCCTGACTTGGGGCGGAGCAAAGTTGAAGCGATAGCGGAGCGCGCCTTTAAAATCAATCCGCATATAAAAACAGAAAAATTTGTTTGCCGTTACAGTGATGTAACCAGTGAGCAAATTCTAAACCCCGGCATAGATTATGTAATTGACGCTATCGATGATGTTCCTGCTAAAATACATCTGTTAAGCACATGTCTGCGTAAAAATATTCCGATTGTGAGCAGTATGGGAGCGGCGCGGCGCTTCGACCCGTCGAAACTGAAAATATCCGATATAAAAGATACCTATAAATGTCCTTTAGCCAAAAAAGTGCGGCTGGGATTGAGACGGATCGGCATAGAGAGCGGAATTGATGTTGTTTTCTCACAGGAAGAGCCTAAAATCAATGAACCGGGCACTTTGGGCAGTATGATTTTTGTGCCGGCTAGTGCCGGACTTTTGCTCGCATCGTGGGTAATTAAACGTATAGCAAATATAGAATGAGGAAGGAGAGGTATTTAATAATATTATTCCAAAAATGAGACTAGGAGGGAATTAATATGGCTAAACAAATTTCGATATTTCTTGAGAACAAATCGGGGAAATTATCCCAAGCTACGCGCGTTCTCGGCGATGCGGGAATCAATATCCGCGCTTTCACGATCGCTGATACTTCCGATTTTGGAATTTTACGAATTATTGTTAACGATCCGGATAGAGCTAATACTATTTTAAAAACCCAAAATTTTACGGTCAGCGTAACAGAAGTCATAGCCGTTCAGCTGCCTGATACCCCAGGAAGTTTAGCCGATATCATCGAAGCCATATCGCAGGAAAATCTGAACATCGAATATTTATACGCGTTTGTTGGCAGCAATTCCAGCGACGCTTTGGTAATATTTAAAGTGGACGATATAGAAAAAGCCAAAAACGCTTTACGAAAAAAAGATATTAAATATTTGGAAGACGATCAATTGTATCAGATTTAGTATCTAGCGCGCATATGATTTGGTTTTAATGCTGCCAGTATTTTTGGTCTAGGCTGCGGTATTGAATAGCTTCAGCTAAATGCTGGGTCTGAATCAAATCGCTGTCGTCCAAGTCGGCGATAGTGCGCCCTATTTTTAATAAACGGTCATAAGAACGAGCGCTAAGCTGTAAATGCACGAACGCT
>JAISDD010000048.1 GCA_031265005.1 Syntrophomonadaceae bacterium
CCCGGAAGTATTTTCCGGCCGCAGTACTGCGGAAAAACCCATTTGGAAAAGGTCGTCCAGCACCTGCGGGTCAAATCCTAAAGGAGTGTCAAATTCCTGGGGAATATCTTTACGGCGGTCCAGATAGCTCAGTTCGGCGTTGATTATAAAATAATATTGCTCGCCATAATTAAAATATATTATCTTTTCCGGGCTGAAACGGTTTAAAAGCCGCTCACGCACGAAGGAAGCGGTTTGCCCATCGCCGGTGGCGACCACTAGATTATTATTGGAAACAGGGGAATTTTTGATAGCGGCCTCTGCTTGGGTCCAAATAGTTTTAGGGTTGTGAAGCTGATTATAAGACTGGAACTCATAAAAATATTCTACCGTAACCCGGCCTGCCAGAGCTAACTCGCGCAATGAGACTTCTTTCACGCCTATGAAGGATACGCCCTGAGATTTTAAATCCAGCAGGGTTTCATATATGTCAGTATTAGCGCTCTCCGACAACTTTTTGAAGTCATAATAATCAGCTACCGTCAACATGCTGGTATTGTTCTTTTCTATGCTGGTGCGCAGGCCGAACCCTTCGTAAGAAAGAGCTAAAAAGCATATCAGCAATACCCACAATACAGGCTTATAAAACTTTTTAATCATGTATATTTAGTCTCCTTTGTTGAAAAAAACTCTGTGTAAACCGCATAAATAGGCGATTATAAGGTAAACTGACGCGCTGGCGAGCAGGGGAAATAAAAATCCTAAAACGTTTTGCGAAACGGGTAACAGGTAACGCGTAATCTGGATGCAAGCGATCATCCCCAAAGCCGGCAATATAAGTTTTGCTCCATAAAAGCACAGATCTTTAGTGAAAAAGTTACCGATATTTTTACGAAGTAGCACACTCATTATAATAGCATAAATTATTAAACAAATTGAAGTACTAAGGCTTAATGCGGTAATACCGTAAGTTTCGTAAAATAAATAGTCCAAGAAGCCGTTTAAAGCCAGACAAAAAATACTGACCAGCATCGGCACACGGAAATTTTTCAAAGCAAAAAACGCCCGGTTATATAATTCCAGGCAAGCGTAGCCGAAGACCGACAAACTGTAAAAAAGAAAAGCTTTGGAGGTCATCGCGGTAGAATCATATCCGAAAGCGCCGCGCTGATAAACCAAAGTAACTATATTTTGATTATACATAATCACCAAAATTAAATAAGGCGCCAAAATAAATAATAAAATTTTAAAACTTTGCGTTATTAAACGGCCGGCCATTTTGAAATTGGATTCTATGCAATATTTGGATAGCTGAGGAAAAGTCACAGTGGACATAGCGACAATAAAGACGCTGGTGATTGTTATGAAAAGATTGCTGCCAAACGATAGAGCGGCGGCGGAGCCTTCCGGCAAATTCATGGCGTAGGTACGGTCTAATATCAAAGACAGGTGGAGCAAAGCGTTGCCTAATAAAATAGGAATCAGATTTTTCAGAGTATTGTTTACATGAGGGTCTTTAAAATTTAACTGTAATTGGAAGTGATATTTTTCTTTGAACAAAACCGGGATTTGAATTAAAAATTGACAAAGCCAGCCTAAAGTCGTACAGCAGCCGATGATGAAAATATTATCTTTGCTGATTAATAAAGAGCCGATAATCAAGAGGTTGAAGGGGATACTGATAGTGGACGAAAGCACGAAATATCCGTGTACTTGTAATATACCGGCGGTTATATAAGTTAAACAGACAAAAAGTAACGTCGGCGCCATTATGCGGGTAAGGATTACCGCTACGTCATTCACTTCTTCGCGGAGTCCGGGAGCGATTATACTGGCGATAAACGGTGCCATAATCATACCCGCAACGGAAACCAGCGCCGCTATTATTGTAACATAGCTTAAAAGCTGCGCCATATAGCGGTTTCTTTCTTCGAGAGAACGGTTTTTGATAAAATAAGTGAGGTCAGGAATATTTACCGCTGATAAAGCGTTGCCTATACTGGCGAATAATAAATTGGGCAAGCTGAAAATAACTTGGAATATATCCGCTAAAACGGTGGTGCCGAATATCGAAGCAAAAAATATGTCCCGCACAAAGCCCAATAGTTTTGAAATAAATATTACTGCGGACACGCTTATAAAATTTTTACCGGTCTTTTGACTCGTTTGTTTCATTTAAATATTTTGATCCTTAATTATTTACTAACCCTTTTAAGGCCGCACTAGGCTCAAATCAGCAACATAATCATCTGAATAATTTTGAAAAATCTTTTTAAATTCCGCTATAGTTTGCTGCGTTTCGTCTAAGCGGTAAATACGCGCCGGATTATGGTCGGCGTCGTAATCTATACCATTGAACCAAACCGCTACTTTTATATTGGGATAATTGGCAATATTTTGCGACATATCGGTAATCCATTTACTTTTATCTCCACCGGTAGAATTGCAGGCAAATTCAGTTATCATCATAGGATAATCAAACCAGCTGTTATAGTCATAGTACAGAGAATCGTATATCTGGGTAAATTCACGCCAATATTCATCCTGGAAATAGGTCCCGGTATTGTATCCGGTCAAGCCTATGATATCCACATATTCGTCGCCTGGAAAATAGGCTAAACTGTGATTCCATTTAAAGTTAGGGAAAGAGCTGTCGTTGGGGTTCCAGATCCACAGTACGTTATTTACCTGCTGGTTTTGAAAAATATTATAAATATGCTTCCAGGTGAGTTTATAAATTTCGGCGTCTTTACTGTAATGAAAACTGGACCAATTACACCAATCCCCGTTCATTTCATTGTTTAAACGGAATAATACCGGATGAGCAAAAGCTTTTAATTCCTGAGCGTAATGAACGAAAAAATCATCATAATCGCCGTTTAATATGGAGTACATAATGGATTTATTGTCGCTGTCGGCCAGATAAGTGTGTAAAGTAAGCTCCACATATTTATTTTGATTATACGCAGCGGTTAGAATATCTTTAGGAAAAGGCGTACTCATACTCTTATACCATAAAACAAAATCGAATTTACCTCCCAGAGTGCTTTCCAGATTATTCAGATAATTATAATTATCGCTGATAGAAAACTCATAAATACCCCACTTTAAAGGAGAAGAAGGAGAAAAGTATTTTTGGTAAAAACTAAGGGTTTCATCATTTAAAGTGTTGCGTACGGGTTTTACGAAACGGGTGTTGATCTTAGCTTCCCCCTGAATGGGAATAATATTAAAACTTTTTATGAACGGCAAAAAACTTTTGGTATTTTGAGTGGATTTAATGAAAATGGTGTAAACTTCCTGGGAATTTTTGATTATCTCCGCGCTCATATAATGGTTTTTATCATTGGGAACTGTGGATAATTTAGCTCGTTCCCATTCCAAAATGTGAGCCTGGTATCCGTTTATCTGGATATATTGATCTGACAGTTTATGATGATCAATATTATTGTTCAGCAAAAAACGGTTGCTGTAAGCGATGTAATCAACTACGTTGCGGGTATTTATATTTCCGTTGAAATTGTCATAATAAACTTCAATTACCGTATCGTCGTTAAACATGGAAACCAGCACCTGCGACAAAGAGGCGTCTGTCATCATATCGGCGGGAAAATCGATTTGATAGCCGTTGGCATAATCTGACAAACGCGAATTACCTTCATAAGTATATTCTAACAGCTTGTAATCGTTGTCGGAACTGGGTTCGGCGGTTTCGACGATTTGCCCGTTCAGAATATGCACTGAATTAGCCGAAGCGGTTTGGCTGCTGATAAACAAAAATTGCAGCGATGCTATAACCAATAGTAGCGGTAAAAAAATTTTATTGAACTGTGACATATCAATAACTCCTTTTCTCAACTTAAAATAAATTAATTATCATATGATAAATTTTAGGCGAAATATTATTTGCTGTTTACGCCTGGGTTTCCGTTACCAGTTGCCCTTTGAGCAAAGATAAAGCTAAAACAGCGTTTTCTTCCGCCTTATCGCGCATATAAACAGAACGTTTAATTATAGAATCTCTTAACGAATCATTGTTCAGTAAGGCGTCTATTTCCAAAAGCATTTTTTCGGGTTCCAAACTTAAAGGACGCGCATCGTATAATTTTAAGAAACCGTCTATTTTAGGGTCATAAGAAATACCGGCAAATACTGTTTCCTGGCTGGCGGCAAATATCAAAGCATGCAAACGCATTCCGATCATCAAATGAAATTTACCGGATAAAGCCAGTAAAGAAGCGGTATTCAGGTGTTCGTTTATTATGCCGGCCTGGTGGCTCATAAAGCTCATTACAGTTTGGGCTTCTTTTACGTCGTCCGGCCAATGAAAAGGAACGAAGAGTATTTCAAAACCGTCGGCGGCTAATTTATCTAAGACCTGAGCCAGACTTTTCTGATAACTGTATAAAAGATCCCATTTTCTGACGGCAACCCCGATGATTTTTCCCCGCGTGCAATGGGAAGCCAGCAAACGTTCCGCCGTTTCATGTTCCGCGCGGCTGGTCTTTAATGTAAAAACCGGGTCGGCGGTTATAATCTGAGGAGGACAGGTAACCCCGATATCGTGCAGAAGACGGCGGGAATCGTCATCGCGCAGAGTAATCATATCGACTTTGTTGGCTATTTTACGCATTAAAAATTTGCTCAATGAACGGTTTATAGGCCCTACTCCCTGAGCGTAGAAAATAACTGGTTTTTTCAGGAATTTCGCTAAAGCTACCACGCTGATATAGTAGGGGAGGGAACGCCCGCTGGTCACGTCTTGAAAAATGCTGCCGCCGCCGCTGATAAGCAAATCGCTTTGCACCAGTTCTCCTAAAACCTTTGCCGGATTCAAATAATACACGGATTTGATATTATGCGCGGACATAGTCCGGGCAGGATTTCCCGAAAAAACAACAAAATCCACATTGGGGTTATGTTTCTTGATAGCGCCGGTTATAGCGGCTAGTAAGGCTTCGTCCCCGGCATTATCAAAACCGTAATAACCGGATAAAGCTATTTTCATCAGTATCTCCTTAAAAAATAATTAATTCGGCGCGCCGCTAAACTATAATAAAAAAGGACTGTCCGCCGGAAGCTTTAGCGCGCTCAGCGGCGAAATGAACCGCCTTTGAAAAGGTGGATAAGATTCCGCCGGATATATTAAACGCTTAGTACATTATAATCTTTACTTTCAGGGCTTAGCAATACTGAAAAAACTGAAAAATATATGCGGATTAATTGTTATTTTATCAGTGAATTTATGTTATTATTTTAAAAACAGGCAAATTCTTACTACATTTGTTATTTTTATCACGGCGTTACTTGTATTTGTTGTATAGACAAGCGCCGGACATGATGTTAGAATTTACGTAGCGGCCAGACTGGAGGTTTTAAAAAAAATGAGCGTCGTTATCTGGTATATTGTCGCCTTGGTGTCGGCTTTTGTCATATCGTTTATAGGAGTGCCTCTTACCGCTAAAATAGCTTTTAAAATTGGCGCGGTCGACAAACCTTCCGCGCGAAAGGTTCATAAAGCGAAAATGCCTCGTTTAGGAGGATTAGGAATATTCATCGGATTTACCGTTACCGCTCTTATTTTTTTGCATCTGCCGGGACCTATGACGGGAGTATTGATAGGGGCTTGTATTATAACCATAGTGGGAGTTTTAGATGATATTTACCAGTTATCTCCGGTATTGAAACTGCTGGGGCAATCCATAGCGGCTATCGTGGCGATGTACTTTGGAGTGATGGTTCATTTTTTAACTAATCCTTTTGACGGATTATTATGGCTGGGATACCTTAGTCTGCCGATAACATTCTTATGGATAGTAGGAATAACCAACGCTATTAACCTGATTGATGGTTTGGATGGCTTAGCGGCAGGAGTTTCTTCTATTGCCGCTGTTACCATGGGAGTGGTGGCTTGGCTGAATGGAGGATACGAAATAGCGTTTGCCGCTTTTATATTGGTAGCGGCGATTGCGGGATTTATACCTTACAACTTTTTCCCGGCCCGAACTTTCATGGGAGACGGAGGGTCTAACCTTTTAGGATTTTTATTGAGCTGTATCGCGGTTTTGGGATCGGTCAAAAGCGCAGCGATTTTTTCGCTTTTTTTACCGATTGTTATTTTAGGGATACCGATCTTGGATACTTTTTTTGCGATTATAAGACGTATCAACCGGAAAACGCCTATATTTAAACCGGATAAAGGGCATTTGCACCATCAGTTGCTGGCTATGGGACTGAGCCATAGGAACAGTGTCTTGGTTATTTATTCCATATCAGGATTTTTTGGGATTATAGCTTGTATTTGTAACTTCCTTACCGGCCCGAAAGCAACATTATTAGCGGCTTTATTGCTGTTATTTATCGTATGGGGAGCGGACAAGCTGGGCTTATTTTCCGCTAGCGAAGAACATAAAGCGAAAGCGCTTGATTTAAAAGAGAGCGCTTCTAATAATAAATTGACAAGAAACTGAGTGTTGATAGAAATATCATAATTCAAGCACACTTTGCAGAGAGGAAATTTATGAGCGGCAAGAAAAAATGGAGGAACGTCTTAAAATCTATTTTTCGTTTTATAATATCAGCGGGCATCATATTTGGAGTGTTTTTTGCTATTGGCATAGGGGTAGCGTCTTATATCGATAAAAACACGGAGGCCGAACAGGTTTTATCGTCAGAAGCGGTCCAGGAAGAAGAACCCCAAAAACCGCTTGATATAGACGGACCGCGGATTAATATATTAGCGTTAGGAGTGGACTCTCGCAACGGAGAAGAACATTCCCGTTCCGATACCATGATTTTAGCCAGTATTGATCCAGATTTTAAAAAAATAGTCTTAGTTTCCATACCCAGGGACACTCAGGTAACCCTGAAAGGAAGCAGAGAAAAAATATGCACCGCCAATTTTTACGGAGGGCCGAAATATGCTGTCAGCACGGTGGAAAGTCTTATGGGAATTAAAATAGACCATTATGTTTTGGCAGACTTTAAGGCTTTCGAGAGTATCATTGACATTATCGGAGGCGTTACCATAGATGTTCCGCAAAGGATGTACAAGCCCAGCGAGGGAATTAACTTGCAGTCTGGAGCGCAGCAGCTTTTAAATGGTCATGACGCGTTAGCTTATGTGCGTTTCCGTGATTATGCCAACGGAGATATCGAACGCACTCAGCATCAGCAATTATTTCTGAGGGCTTTAACGGAAGAAATGTTAAAACCGGTCAACATTGTTAAAGCGCCTTATATTGCCAAAGAAGTGAACAAGTATCTGCAAACGGACATGTCGCTTGGGACAGTGCTTAAACTGGCTACTTGGGTACCTTTTTTCAGTAAAGACAGCATCACGGCTCAGACTTTGCCGGGTTATTTTTATGATGAGCGCGACGCGCGCGGTAATTTAATCAACAGTTTTTGGTTGGCTGACGCGGCGAAAGCCAAAACTTTGGTGGACACTATGTTCACTGGGGAGGAAGTGGCGGTATTTCAAGCAGGGGTCAAAATAGAGCAAAATGTTAACGCTGCCAGACAGGTTACTACCACTGTAAGCAATAGCAGTAATAACGGCAATAGAAGCGAAAAAGAAACTGCTGAGGCGCAAAAAATACAAAACTCCGGCAACGATGATAAAACCGCGCCCAATGTTAAAGAGCAGGATAATATTGTAAAAACCGTCGTAAACAATGCAGAGGAAAGTTCGCTCAATGGCAGCAATAATAACCAACAACCCAAAATATAAACTAATATGAAGGGCCCAAACAGGTGGTTACTCGGGAAATAATACAGTCTTTCTGCTCACAGAAAAAAATTATAAACATAAGCAAAGGTAAGATAATAAGCGTTTGTTTAGTATTAATTTAAGACGGCTGTTGCCATATGTGAATTATAGGACTTCTATGTATGAAATAACAGACGAAGAAAAAACAGGAGAAGCATTTTCATGAAATTCATTTTCAGATACATAATAATAATAACTTTTTTTGCGCTTTTTTCCGCAGGATTAAGCCTTGAGAATGAAGCGCTGGCTGCAAGCGGAACCATTAATTGCGATGTAGCCAATATAAGATCCGGCCCAGGAGTTAATAATGCTTTGGCCGGGCAGATAATCAGAGATACTCAGGTACAAGTAACCGCAGGCTCTAAAGATTGGCTGCAAATAAAGTACAATAACCTTGACGGCTGGATCAGTACTCCTTTGATCGATTTAAACGTTTTCAAGCTGGAAGTTAGCGCTGATACGG
>JAISDD010000057.1 GCA_031265005.1 Syntrophomonadaceae bacterium
GGCCGTTTCCGCGCTCCATTCGGCCAAAGCATAAGCTAAAAGCGATATGGCGCCATCGAACATGGCGATATCGCAAAACTGCCCGCAGCCGGTTTTTTCACGATGACGCAGGGCCAGCAGAACCGCAGTCATGCCATACAGCGAAGCGCAGGCTGAAGATATCTGTACCGGAGCCATTCCAGGTTTATTATTTTTTATCCCCGTTAGTTCAGTAATGCCGGTTAAGCTGAGAATATTAAGATCATGGCCGGCGGATTGAGAAAGCGGACCAGTTGACCCATAAGCGGTCAACGCACAATATATGAGCCGAGGATTAATATCTTTCAATGCCGCATAATCCAGTCCTAGTTTCCGCATGGTACCGGGGCGAAAATTTTCTACTAATACGTCACAGGCAACTATCAGCTTCTTAAAAATCTCCTGGCCTTCTTTTTGCCGCAAATCTAAAGACACGCTTTTTTTATGACGGTTCACGGCGTAAAAACGGTGATGGTTTTTTTCTCCTAAAAAAGGAGGCCGGGGAATGCGGGTAATTTCGCCGGTAATATCTTCTACTCTAATAATTTCTGCGCCAAAATCAGCTAAAAATTGAGTAGCAAAAGAACCTATCAAATTCCGGGATAAGTCTAAAATTCTAATTCCAGACAGAGGTAACATATTTTTACATCCTCCTTAAACCGTCCCAAAAAAGGATTATTGTATGTTTTTATCATAACATCAATTATAATACATTTCGAGTTTTTTATTGCCAAGCGCCGAAAAACAAATTAATATCTTAACAGGGTAATCATTAAAGTTACTCTAATTAAATTTTTATGATTGTAATTTCTAAGCTAGTTATCAATTAAAAACCATACTTAAAATAAATTATAAAAGTTATAGATAGGGGAGAATTAACGCGTGACTGACAAGACTAATAACGATGAATTCCTGGCCATGATGAAAGAAAAAATGTCGATGGATTATTTTGCAGCGTTAACCGGCATCGAACTTGTATTAGTGAAGCCCGGGTATGCTAAAACGAAACTGGAAATCAAAAAAAAGCATCTGAACGCGACCGGGGTGGTTCAAGGAGGCGCGGTTTTCACTTTAGCTGATTTTGCTTTAGCGGCGGCTACCAACTATGACACTAATGTAGCTCTGGTAATCGATTGCCAGATAGCTTTTCTGCACCCCACCAAAGAAGGCAGCACTTTATGGGCTGAAACGGAGCAAATAAGCGACAGCAACAGCTTAACCAGCTATATGATTAAAATATTAAATGAGGAAAACAAATTGGTTGCTCAATACTATGGGCGCGCTTTCAAAAAAAAGAATAAAAAATAATTATTCCCCGGAAATAAAAAACGCTCCTCGTACAGGAGGGCTGGAAAACAAAAACGGGTCTGTTCAGCGTTAGTTATGTTTACTGCCGCCGGGCATGTTTGAAAAATCAACGGGCGGAAAATATGGCGGGGCTACGCTTTCTTGTTCAAAACGCCGTTTGATCATATGGTTGATCTGACGTTCGACAGACCCCTGAGTTCCTACTTGAGTAGTAGCTAAAATTCGTATAGTTAAGAAAGTTTCATCCCACTTAATAATGCCTTGCACTTCAGGTCCGGAGATGATCCCGGGCAAAGATTGAGCTTCTTTCATTTCAGCAGTCAATAACTGAATAATGCGGTCTATGGACTCAGTATAAGCCACCGGAATATCCACCACCGCTCTGCTGTAATCCTGGCTGCTGTTTATAATACCTTTAATAGAACTGTTAGGAATGATATGAACCCGTCCGTTTGTATCACGCAAGCGTACAGTGCGTAATCCGACCGCTTCCACTTCTCCGGCTTGCCCGTTTATTTCCGCCCAGTCGCCTAATTTCACCTGGTTTTCAAACAACATAGTGGCTCCGGTAATTAAATCGGAGATCATTCCTTGAGCGCCCAATCCGATAGCTATGCTGCCAATGCCGGCTACCGCTATAATAGAAGCGGGTGATATTCCGAAAGCAGTGAGTATTTGCGCGGCAATAATAAAATAAGCCGCATATTTGATAACGCTGTTTATCATAGAAGCGGTAGTCAAATAGTTTTTTCCAGGAAAACTTTTTTGTTGGTGAGAAAAGATTTTTTGAATCAAAATACGCAGGCCATAGCTAACAAACAAGCCTATGGCAATACAGATTATTCCATAAACAACGCCGATGAGCGCTTTTAAAAAAAGAACAGCGGCGGGCGGCAATTCGAACTGGGCCAGCAGCGCGTAAAAAGAGTTGAGCATCATAATCAGTCCTTTATCTTTTTCTTTAACAAAGCCCTTATCGTACTTATTATACCACATATTGGCTATGGCTGCGACTGAACCCCGCAGGCGGAACTTTTAAAACAAACTGCAAGCAATGATTATCATGGAATAGAATTTGCATTTATTTTAGCTTGGTATGGTAAATTTATATAATTAACAAAGTGCAGTTAAAAATATGCGTTATCAACAAACCGGGAAGTAGGGTCCCCTGGCTGAAGTAATCATACTACCTTGGGTTATTATCGAATAACCCCATTATACCACGTTCAGCAGCATATTATGATATATAGGATTAAAGAGTCCCGGCGCTTTTAAGAACCTAAAAACAAACTGTACGATTTGCCACACACTGTATGAAGATTCCACAAACAAGATTGTAGAAATTTCGGATTAATTATTTTCATACAAATTTATTTGCTTCGAAATGTTCTTTCAACCATACGCACTATTTGCGCATTATCCTGAGGTAACACGCAAATTTAATATAGCAATTAGGGAGGTGGTGGTAAGGTAATAAACTTGTACTGGAAGTCAAGGCGATATGTCATTATGAGACGCGGATTAACCATAACTATAATGGATCAAGTTTAAATTCACCAGTGATCTTGTTAAATACTAATTTTTGATGTTTTTAGGAGGAGATAGTTTGGAATTTAAATACAATATGCGAGATTTGAAATTTATTTTAAAAGAATGGCTGCCCATGGACGATGTTTTGAAATGTGAACGTTTTAGTGAATATTACGGGATAGACGACATTGACCCTATTTTATCTGAAGGCTATAAAGTTGCTAGAGAAGTAGTAAGCCCCATAAATGTCGAAGGCGATAAAAACCCGGTGGCATTTGCAGATGGAGTAGTTACAAGTCCGCCCGGATACAAAGAAGTCTACCAATTTTTACAGAAAAACGGCTGGGGCTCCAGCAGCGAATGCGTAGAAATGGACGGAGGCATGCCGCTCACTTTATACAAAGGCGTCGCGGAAATGATCGCCGCCGCGTGTCCGGCTATGGGTTCCAATATAAAATTAACCTCAGGAGCGGCTAATCTGATAATCAAATTTGGCACCGAAGATGATAAAAAAAGATTTCTGCCCAAAATGCTAAGCGGCGAATGGCAGGGGACTATGAATTTAACTGAACCTTCGGCTGGCTCTGATGTCGGGGATGCTTTAGCCAGGTCTTACCCCACCGATGACCCCAAAATTTGGAAAATAAAAGGAACTAAAATGTTTATTACCGCCGGTGACGGCAGCCTATGCGAAAACACCATTCACATGGTATTGGCCCGTCCCCCGGAAGGAGCGAAAGGATCCCCCGGTCTTGGGTTATATGTTGTACCTAAGTACTGGGTCGATGAAAACGGCGCTATGGGGAAATTTAATGATGTAACCACCATAGCTATCGAACATAAAATGGGATTGAATGGATCTGCCACTTGTATGCTGAACTATGGGGAAAACGATGAATGTTACGGAATCATGCTGGGGTCCGCGCCAGATGAAAAAGGACGGTCCAAAGGTTTGGCCATGATGTTTAACATGATGAACGAATCCCGTATAGGAACCGGACACAACGCTAATAACCAAGCGTCAGCGGCTTACGCTCTGGCTTCTCAGTACGCTGTAGAACGCGTACAGGGATACAAAGGCGGAGAAAGAGTTACTATAATAAAGCACGAAGACGTCCGGCGTATGCTGCTGGATATGAAAGCGCATACTGAAGGAATCAGAGCTATGATTTTCAAAGGATTTTGGAATTTGGACATAGCGGAAAATGACGCCGATAAAGCTAAAGCTAAAGATTGCGCTGATTTTGCCGCCATTTTAACTCCGCTGATAAAATGTTACGGAAGTGAAACTACGGTACTGATGACAGCTGAAGCGATTCAAGTTTTAGGCGGAGTGGGTTATACTAAAGAATATCCGGTAGAACAATACATGAGAGATTCAAAAGTATTAACCATTTGGGAGGGAACTTCCTTTATTCATGGCAACGATTTGGTAGGCAGAAAAATGACTATGGAAAATGGAGAACCTTTTAAAAAATGGATGACTTCAATAAAAAGCTTTGCCGACGCCAATAAAAATAACTCTGATTTATCTAAAGAATTTTCTATACTGGAACGCGCTTACGCGTCCGCCGAAGAAGTAATAAAACAGATATACGCTTGGCAAGCCGCTAAAGCGAACAAATTTGTCAACGCGTTCGCTATCAGGACTTTATTTGTATTTGCGCAGCTTTATGTTGCTACGTGCCTTTTAGAGCAAGCGGTTACTTGCCAGAAAATCATCTCCGGTTTGCCCGCTGACCATTATGACATGAATTTTTATAAAGGCAAAATTTACAGCGCGCGTTATTATACCAATAACATTTTGCCGAATGTCTTCACGCTGGCGGAAGTAATAAAAGGAGCTGACGAAAGCGTGTTTGAAGTTCCCGAAGAAATATTGATTATAGATAATTAAGCAAAAGAATATAATTATTATTTAAGGAGGCGGTAAAACTTTTTCACTTATGTAAAAGTCCGATAAAATTTTGAAAATTGGGAGGAAAAATTTATGGCTATTAAGACTATTTTTGTAGTAGGAGCTGGATTCATGGGGGCTGGTATAGCACAAGTAGGCGCTCAAGCGGGATATGAGATGCTTTTGTATGATATCTCCACTGAAGCGGTAGATAAAGGAGTTAACACCGCCAAGAAAAATTTAGGCAGGAATGTTGAAAAAGGCAAACTGACGCAGGAAGCCATGGATAAAGCACTGTCTTTGATCAAGCCGAGTACTTCTTTAAATGACGGCGCTAAAGCCGATTTAATAATAGAAGCTGTTTTTGAAAATCTGGACGTAAAAAATGAAATCTTTTCCACTTTAGACGGAATATGTCCGCCCAGCACTCTTTTTGCGACTAACACCTCTTCAATCCCCATCAGTACTATTGCTAACTCAGTCAAACGCAAAGACAAATTTATAGGAATGCACTTTTTCAGCCCGGTCCCGGTCATGAGGTTATGCGAACTGATTAATAGCATTAATACTTCCGCCGAAACTTATAAAGCCGTTGAAGAAGTTGCTCAAAAAATGGGTAAAGAAACGGTAAAAGCAAAAGACGTGCCTGGATTCATCGTTAACAGAATCAACGCGGCTTTAAGACAAGAATGTTACAGATGCATGGAAGAAGGCGTCGCCACTCCCCAAGATATTGACAAAGCTTTGAAAGCCGGGCTCAATCACCCCATGGGACCGTTCGAACTGGGTGATTTTGTGGGATTAGACATAGGTTACAATGTAATAAACACCCTGTACAACGCGTACAAAGAGCCTAAATGGGCACCCAATCTGACGCTGGAAAAATTAGTAAAAGCCGGTGATTATGGCCGGAAGACCGGTAAGGGCTGGTATGATTATACTTCCGGTGAGAGAAAACCCAGAACCGATGTGAATTTCTAATTTGACGATTCGAAAGGGAGGAAACATGGCTTATAATACCATTCTAGTTGAAAAAATTAACGCTGATAAACTAGCGGTTATCACGATTAATCGCCCGGCTGTGCGTAACGCTGTGGATTATCTTACTAGAGAAGAGCTATATGACGCCGTAGCTGAATTAGAGGGCGATAATGAAGTTAGCGCGATCATTTTAACTGGAGGCTCAAAAGTTTTTTCAGCCGGAGCTGATATCTCCGCTATGGTTGAACAAACGGCTCATGAAGCTTTCAATCGCGTTTCTTTGTGGGATCTGGCAACAAAAATGGAACGGTCTAGGAAACCTATAATAGCTGCTATTGCAGGTTTTGCTCTGGGCGGAGGATGTGAGTTAGCTGTTGCTTGTGATATTCGTATAGCTACAGAAACCAGCCAATTCGGACAAACTGAGATAAATGTCGGCATAATTCCCGGCGGAGGAGGATTATCACGCTTAACTAAATTAGTAGGAATGGGAAAAGCCAAAGAACTTGTATATACTGGAAAGATAATAAATGCCGAGGAAGCTTTGCGTATAAATTTAATTAATAAAATTGTTCCGGAAGAAAAACTTTTCGAAGAAGCTACAGCGATGGCTAAAGCAATGACTAAACATAGCCCGGTTGCGTTGGGTTTAGCGAAATACGCGATCAATAACGCTGCCAATATGGATATCCACACAGCTGAATCCATTGAAAACACTTGTTTTTCTTTAGCTTTCGCCAGTAGCGACCAAACGGAAGGTATGCGTGCTTTCCTAGAAAAGAGAAAACCGGTATACCAGGGTAAATAGTTTATATATCATAATAGTTTTCTCATAAACAAATTAGGAGGTAATAATATGCGAGAAGTTGTCATAGTAGATATGGCAAGAAGCGGTGTTGGCAGACATGGTGGCACCATCAAAAACGTAACCCCGATAGATATGTTGTCACAACTGGCTCGAGCGGTAGTAGAACGCAATCAAGCTAAAGTAAAACCTTCTATGTACGATTACGTGCTGATTGGACAGGTCAAACAAAATGCCAGTTGCGCCAATATAGCCAGAAATTTGGCTCTGAATATTGGTCTGCCTGAAGAAGTCCCTGCTTCTTGCGTTACCATAGCTTGCGGATCCGGCCTTTTATCTATCGAAGAAGGAACTGAAATGATCAGGAACGGTTTTGCCGATATAATTTTAGCTGGCGGAGTAGAAGCCATGAGCGGAGGAGAATTTTTTATCGGCTATGAAAAAAATCAAGGGTTTGGCAGTGCAAACGTCGAATTGAAAGATTCCATTATAGTAGGCGGACCGGGCGCAGCTCCCACAGAACGTTACGGTAACATTCCGATGGGCATTACCGCTGAAAACCTAGTCGAGCAATGGAACATTCCGCGCGAAGAGCAAGACCGCTTTGGGCTGAGAAGCCAGACGCTAGCGCTTAAAGCCATTGCCGACGGCGCTTTTAAAGCGGAAATAGTGCCAATTCATTATCAAAAAGCAGACGGCAGTATAGGTTCGTTTGCCGTCGATGAATATCCCCGAGCTACTGATATGGAAGCTTTAGGTAAATTAAAACCTGCTTTTAAAAAAGACGGAACCGTTACGCCGGGTAATTCATCCGGAAGAAACGACGGAACCGGAATAGCGCTGATAATGGCTAAAGAAAAAGCGGACGAATTAGGCGTTAAAGCCAAAGCCCGTTTTGTATCGGCCGGAATAGCAGGAGTAGACCCCCGGATTATGGGCAGAGGTCCGGTGCCGGCAGTAGAAATAGCTTTGAAAAAAGCCGGCATATCTTTTAAAGATTTTGACGCCATAGAACTTAACGAAGCTTTTGCTGGGCAGAGTTTAGCTGTTTATCGTGAATGGAAGGAATTGTACGGCGTAGACGACGCTTGGTTAGACAGTCACGTTAACCTTTGGGGCGGAGCCATCGCTATCGGCCATCCATTAGGAGGCAGCGGCGCAATAATAACCACCAAATTGCTTTATGGCTTAGAACGGATTAAAGGCCGTTATGGTCTGTCAACCATGTGTTGCGGCGGCGGAATCGGTGCTGCAGGCATAATTGAACGTTTAGATTAACAGAGAGAGGGGTTTGCTATGCAAGAAGTAGTAATAGTCGCAGCGGCGCGAACACCATTTGGGCTTTATAACGGTTCGCTAGCCGATCAAAGGTCGCAAGATTTGGCCGCTAAATCCATAAAGGAAGCCGTAGACCGTTCCGGAATAGATTCATCGGAATTTGACGCCAGTATTTACAGCGAAGCTGTTCAGACTAGTTTACCGGCTAATGTTGGTAGGCACGGCTGGCTGTTAGCGGGGCTTGATGAAAAGCCGGCCGGCTTCACGATGAATACGCTTTGTGCCGGAGCTATTCAGACCATGTTCAGCGCTTATAACAAAATATTATTGGGAGAATATAATTTATTTTTAACCGGCGGTGTGGAAACTTCTACCCAAGCGCCTTATTATATTTTCCATCCCCGTTATGAATTCGGACCCAAGAGTCATTATTTTCACGATCAAAAAGTTGAAATCCAGACTAACGCTCAGCCTAACGATATCTATGGAGAGCTTACTTTGGCTGATATCGCCGATACTATTGCTTTCAACAACGGTTTTACCAGATTGGCGCTTGACGAATATGCTTTAGCCAGTAAAGAAAAAGCTGCCGCCGCTGCTAAAAATGGGAACCAAAAAGATTCCATGCTGAATTTCGCTAAAAAAACAAAAAAAGCCGAAGTGGTGATCGATTTCGATGAAGGCGCCAAAAAAGCGACTACTTTGGATAAACTGATGGGATTACCCTCTATTAACATTTGCGGAAACGCCAGTGAAGGAAATATCGCGCCTCTAGCCGATGGTTCAGCCAGTATCGTTCTGGCTTCAGCCTCTAAAGCAGGAGGCAAGGCTTTAGCAAAAATTGCCGGGTTTGGCATTGCCGCCGGTAATCCTAATCTGATAGAACGGACAGCGGTAAATTCTATCAATAAAGCTTTGAAATCTTCAGGGATTACGTTGAAAGATGCGGATTTCATAGATATCCATGAACAATCTGCCGCGTTCGCGTTAGCGGTTACTAATCTGCTAGGTCCTGACGCCGCAGGTAAGATAAACGTTGATGGCGGAAGTTTAGCCTATGGTCACGCTGGAGCGGCTACAGGAGGAGCTTTAGTGTCCAATATGGTTTACCGGTTAAACAAGACGCAGGCCAAAATCGGTATCGTGAATGTAGCAGCGTTCGGAGGCCAAGCTTTAACTGTGGTATTAAAAAAATAAAAACCATATCCACTGCTTAAATGATGATGTAGTTTTTAGCAGTATTGTTAATGTAATGTTAGGATTACTTTAGGCAGTTGTTCTAAAGTAATCCTATTTGATACTTGTCATATATGTATTACTCATAGCTCGATAAACATCAAAAATAGCAACCACTGTTACCAATAGACTTGCTATGAGGAGGAATTATTATTGGACATGGACAGGATTGAAAAAATCCGCAGCGGCGATGTACGGACCGCTTCGCGATTGATCCGGGATCTAGAAGATGAATTTCCGCAAGCAGTTAGCGCCATAAAAGAATTGTATCCTTATACCGGTCAGGCTCGCGTATTAGGCCTCACAGGCGCTCCTGGAGCGGGGAAAAGTACCCTGACAGATGGAATCCTTGAAGCTTTGCGGAAAAAAACCAAATCGGTCGGGGTGCTGGCTGTGGATCCTTCAAGCCCTTATACTGGCGGCGCTATATTAGGAGATAGAATAAGAATGCAGCGTCATGCTGAGGACCCAGGCGTATTCATAAGGAGCTTAGCTACCAGAGGAGCGTTAGGGGGGATATCCAAAGCAGTTGGAGATAGCATTCATGTTTTTGACAGTATGGGTAAGGAATTTGTGATTATTGAAACAGTTGGCATAGGCCAGCAAGAAGTCGAAATTATGAACTACGCCCATACTGTCATCGTCGTTTTAGTCCCGGGAATGGGCGACGGCGTCCAAACTATAAAAGCCGGGGTAATGGAAATAGCTGACATTTTCGTTATAAATAAAGCCGACCGGGATGGAGCAGATACTTTAGCGGCTGAAATAAACCTTATGCTGGATATGGCCGCGCCGGATCCGCAAGCGTGGCGGACGCCCGTGGTGAAAATAGGTAATGTTATTAATAATTTGGAATTTAGACAAGGGATCGATGAATTACTCGAACACCTGGATAAACACTTTCAATATTTGCAGAATTCAGGCGAAATAAGACAAAAACTGCAAAATAAGGCTTTATTTGAAATAAAAGCCGCTTTAAACAACAATATCAACAAAGTAATTTATGAACAATTAGTGAATGACGGTACTTTGGAGGCGATGATTGAAAAAATGATAGAACGTTCCAGCGACGCTTATACGTTGAGTGAAATAGTAACCTCAAAATACTTGAAAAACGTATAAAAAACATTTGGGCGTTAAAAATATTTTTGTTTATATAATATTATTCAATATAATAAAGATAAAAGGAGGAACTTTTAATGAATTTTGAATTGACAGAAGAGCAAAAAATGGTGCAAAAAATGGCTAAAGATTTTGCAGAGAATGAAATAGCCCCTCATGTGGATGAAGATGAGGAAAACCATCACTGGCGGCGCGAAATATTTCAAAAAATGGCCGATTTAGGTCTTTATGGATTTTCCATTGACGAAGAGTACGGCGGAAACGGCATGGGCTTTCTAGAAGGCGCGTTGGCCATCGAACAAGTTGCCAAAGTGCATACTTCTTGGCGTATGGCGTTTAACATGCAGGATTGGGGCCCGGCATTAACTATCCAAAAATTTGGGACGGAAGAACAAAAAAAGGAATATATACCTAAATTTGTAAGCGGCGAATATGTTGGCAGCTTTGCTATGACTGAAGCAGATGTAGGGTCTGATGTGGCCGCCATGAAATGCCGCGCTGAAGATAAAGGCGATTATTATCTGCTCAACGGTCACAAAATGTGGATAACCAACGGAACTGTTTGCGACCGGGGATTATTATACGTAAAAACCGATAAAGACGGGGGCGCCAAAGGAATTACCTGCTTTATCATGGATTACACTTTGCCGGGCATTGAAAGGATAGCTATAAAAACGAAAGTAGGTTTATGGGCTTCTGACACCGCTGAAATCGTATTTGAAAATGTACAGGTCCCCAAGGAATTGATTCTAGGCAAAATAGGGCAAGGGTTTAATATATGCATGACCCAGCTTAACGGAACCCGCTTAGGTTGTTCGGCTGGGGCTTTAGGGCTGTCCGCCGCTTGCTTGGAGCAATCCATCAAGTACGCTAATGAACGTTATCAATTCGGCAAACAAATCGGCAAATATCAATTGATTCAACAACAGATCGCCGAAATGGAAATGGAACACGCTGCTTTAGAATATATGGTCTATAGAGCGGCTTGGCTGAAAGATAAAGGCTTGCCCAATCAAAAAGAAACTTCCATGTCTAAATTGTTTGGAGCTAAAGCCGCCGTTCACGCCGCTAATGAATGTATGAAGCTGCACGGGTCTTTCGGATATTCCACTGAGTATCCCTGCGGACGCTTTTTAAGAGATTGTAAACAATTCGAAACCTTAGAAGGTACTTCTAATATGCATACTCAGATTGTTGCTAACGCCGCCTTAGGCTATTCCGCCAACAGAGCTTAAATTTTCAAAAGATTGCCATAGTACTGGAAAAATAAAAGGGGGAATATTATCAGGTGTCTTATGATAAGGAAGAACTAAAAGAATTGCAGGCTGATTTAACAAACTGGCAAGAAAAAGTAGATAAAATGCTCAGCAAAAAAAAAGAACGGAAAGACGTTTTTGTATCAAGCGGCGCTAATGAAATAAATAGGCTTTATACTCCTTTGGACGTTCCGAGCGAATATAAAGAAAAAATCGGCTTGCCTGGCGAATACCCCTATACTCGCGGCCCGCAGTCTAACATGTATCGCGGTAAGCTTTGGACCATGCGCATGTATGCCGGTTTTTCAACTGCTGAGGAATCGAACAAGCGGTATAAATATTTGCTGGAGAACGGCAGCTCTGGATTATCAGTGGCTTTCGACCTCCCCACGCAGATAGGTTATGATTCCGATCATGAAATGAGCGAAGGAGAAGTTGGAAAAGTAGGAGTTGCCATCGATTCTTTAGCGGATATGGAAATCCTTTTTGACAGTATACCATTGGATCAAGTATCCACCTCCATGACCATTAATTCTCCGGCTTCTATTTTATTAGCAATGTACCTGGCTGTAGGGGAAAAACAAGGAGTTAGCGCAGATAAACTGCGGGGAACCATTCAAAACGATATCTTAAAAGAATATGCTGCCCGTGGAACTTATATTTTTCCAGTCCAGCCCTCAATGCGATTGATAACCAATATTTTTGAATTTTGTTCGGCTAAAATCCCTCAATGGAATACCATTAGCATTTCGGGCTATCATATCCGTGAAGCCGGCTCAACGGCTGTCGATGAAATAGCTTTTACTTTCGCTGATGGTATGGCTTATGTGAAGGCTGCTATAAAAGCAGGAATGGATGTTGATTCTTTTGCCGGCAGGCTTTCTTTTTTCTTAAACGCTCATAATGACCTGTTGGAAGAAGTGGCTAAATTTAGAGCGGCCAGACGTTTATGGGGCTATATAATGAAAGAGTTTTTTAAAGCTAAGGACCCCCGCTCTTGGATGTTCAGGACCCATTCCCAAACGGCTGGCTCTATGCTGACTGCTCAGCAGGTAGAAAACAATGTGGTACGGGTTTGTATTCAAGCGCTGGCAGCAGTTTTGGGCGGAACTCAATCTTTGCATACTAATTCCAAAGACGAAGCTTTAGCGCTTCCTTCCGAAGAAGCAGTCAGAACAGCGTTGCGTACTCAACAAATTTTAGGATATGAAACAGGAGTCGCGGATACAGTAGACCCATTAGCCGGCTCTTATTACGTTGAGGCTTTAACAGAAAAGATTTACAATGAAGCTTGGGAGAAAATTCAGAAAATCGAAGAAATGGGCGGAGCTGAACGGGCTATAGAACTGGGCTATATACAAAACGAAATCCAAAAAGCAGCTTACCAATGGCAAATGGATGTAGAATCCGGCAAACGAGTTATCGTCGGAGTCAATAAATTCCAAGTGGAAGAACCTGAACCTACCGGCTTATTGCGTGTCGATCTTTCGGTTCAAAAGGCGCAGATAGCAAAACTGAAAGCTTTAAAGGAAAAAAGGGACGGAATCGCTGTTGCGAACAGGCTGGCAGAACTTCGGCAGGCCGCCAAAGGAGACGACAACATGATGCCGTATATCGTTAACGCGGTCAAAGCGTACGCGACCGAAGGCGAAATATGCGGCGTATTGCGTGAGGAATGGGGAGAATATGTAGCGGCAGTAACCCTGTAAGCTTAATATTTACTTGATAGGAGGCAGCTCAAAATGGCAGAAAGAAAAATAAGGGTTCTGGTAGCTAAACCGGGATTGGACGGTCATGACCGCGGGGCTAAAGTTATCGCGCAAGCTTTCAGAGACGCCGGTTTTGAAGTCATATATACCGGTTTAAGACAGACTCCCGAACGAATTGTTGCTACGGCGGAACAAGAAGATGTGGATTGCGTCGCGCTCAGTATGCTTTCCGGATCTCATTTGACCCTTATGCCCAAGGTAACAAAATTGCTGAGAGAGAAAAAAATGGATGATATTTTGGTAGTCGGCGGCGGAGTGATTCCCAATGAAGATATTCCCTTGCTGAAAGAAGCGGGGGTATCAGAAATTTTTACTCCGGGAACCCCCACTAGTTTATGCGCGGAATACATTAAAAATAATATTAATATGAAATAACCGGCGATGATATTTTGGTTAAAGTCGCAGTTTACACCGAGAGTTTTTCGCAATAAAATTTCACTTTTAACGAAAACGCTTTTAGTGTAAACTTAGACCTTTAACCCGGCAAGCGGACTTTATTAATAAGTGAAAGGAGTACCTGCATGAAAGTTCTGTGTGTAGATCATATAGGGATTGCGGTAAAAAATATTGCTGACAGCGCTAAATTATATACGGATTTATTAGGGCTGAAATTAACCGGGACAGAAGAAGTAACGGAACAAAAAGTCAGAACGGCTTTCATTCCGGCCGGAGAATCAGAAGTGGAATTATTAGAGTCTACCAGCCCTGACGGTCCTGTTGGTAAATTTATTGAAAAAAACGGCGAAGGGATTCAACATATAGCTTTAAGAGTAGAGAATATTGAACAGGCGTTGGCTGAATTAAAAGCGGCGGGGATAAAACTTATTGATGAAAAACCTCGTTACGGGGCTGGAGGCGCTAAGATAGCCTTTATCCATCCTAAATCAACCAACGGTGTTTTGCTGGAATTATGCCAACGAGATAAATAATAAAAATTATATTTAATAAGGTGATAAGGAGGATCCTATGGGATTGAACACGCAAGAAAAGATTGCTGACCTGAAAGCTAGAACCGAAAAAGTTTTAGCTGGAGGCGGAGAAAAAGCGATAGCAAAATTACATGCTAAAGGACGTTTAACCGCCCGGGAAAGATTGGACTTATTGTTTGATAAGAATACATTTGTCGAGTTGGACAGATTTGTAGAGCATCGTTGTACTAATTTTGGCATGGACCAAGTTGAAATTCCCGGAGAAGGGGTCGTGACCGGATACGGTTTGGTAGACGGGCGGACCGTTTTTGCGTTTGCCCAGGATTTCAGCGTTTTAGGCGGTTCTTTAGGGGAAATGCACGCCAGTAAAATCGTAAAATGTATGGATCAAGCTGTGAACGTAGGAGCTCCCATGGTGGCGCTGTGCGATTCGGGCGGGGCAAGAATACAGGAAGCGGTAGATTCATTATCCGGTTATGGAAAAATATTTTATAAAAACACTATGGCTTCAGGATCCATTCCGCAAGTCGCTGCTATTATGGGGCCTTCTGCCGGCGGGGCGGTCTACTCTCCGGCGTTGATGGATTTTATATACATGGTCGATCAGGATTATGCTCAGATGTTTATTACCGGACCTCAAGTCATTAAAGCTACTACCGGAGAAGACATTGACGCAAAATCTCTTGGCGGAGCTAACACTCACAACAGTAAAAGCGGGGTAGCTCATTTTGTAGCTAAGGATGACGGCGACTGCATTGAACAAATTAAAAAGTTATTGTCGTTTCTACCGGGTAGTTATAGAGAACAGCCACCGCGTTATACTTGTAATGATCCTAGCGATCGCCGCGATGAGGGCTTGAATAAAATAGTACCGGATAAGAGCAGCCGCCCTTATGATATGAAAAAGTTAATAAAAATGGTAGTGGACGATGGGGAAATATACGAAAGTCAATCTCTATTCGCTAAAAACATTATTACCTGCTTTGCCCGAATGGATGGTTCCACAGTGGGGATAATAGCGAATCAGCCCTCTGTAATGGCCGGTTCGCTGGATATCAACGCATCTGATAAAGCGTCCCGTTTTATTTCGTTTTGTGATTGTTTCAATATCCCTATTATAACTTTCGTAGACGTGCCAGGATATTTACCGGGAACGCAGCAGGAATTCGGCGGCATTATCAGGCATGGAGCCAAATTATTGTACGTTTATCCTGAAGCCACAGTTCCTAAAATTACGGTGGTCATAAGGAAAGCTTACGGAGGAGCTTATTTAGGGATGTGCTCTAAGCAAGGCGGAGCGGATATGGTTATCGCCTGGCCTTCAGCGGAAATAGCGGTTATGGGAGGCGAAGGCGCAGCCAATATAATTTTCCGTGATACTTCCCCTGAAGAAAGACAACAAAAAATAGATGAGTACGTACAGGAATTTTCTACTCCTTATCAGGCGGCGCGCAGGGGTTTTGTCGATCAAATCATAGAACCTTTGGAAACTCGTCCGGTTATTATTAACGCATTGAAAACTTTAGCTAATAAAAAAGTTCAATTACCGCCTAAAAAACATGGTAATATTCCTGTCTAAGCTGGAGTACTTGATTTTTCTTTATTCAGCGTTTATTAACCAAAAAATAAATATTATTAATACTGAACGGCAGTTACTTATAAAGGCAACTGCCGCTTTTGTTTTGCGCCCCAGTATCATTAAATTTTTTTATCCCTAACTGTACGATATTCTTCGCGGCGGTTCCCATAATTTTTTTCAAGCCTTATTTTATCTGATAATAGCATCTTTGCGGAGATTCGATCCGGTCTTCTTTTTTGAGTTTTTTTAAAATTTTATCGATTTCCTTTTTATCGATTCCGCTTTGATCCGCTAATTCTCCTGCTTTTAGAGGTTTACCCGCCGCCTTAAAAGTTTCTATGACTTTTGTTTCGCTATCCATATAATATTCGCTCCTTTACATAATATATCAACATTAATATAAAAGAGTGTTCGAGCTTTGTCAAATTAATAATATCAGGCGCTGATAATAATATGGGACAGCAAATCAGAGGGTAACTTTTTTTATTTATCGCATGAAGGATTGCCAGCGTGTTAAAAAGATTGTAAAATAAGTTGACCGTTGAAATCAAATTTGCCGTGCTAGATGGGGAATTAGCGGTGCCCTGTTACCTGCAACCCGCTATAGCAGGATTGAATTCCTGTTCTGAGGGAATAGTTTTTTAAGGTCGGTCTTGAAAAAGTGGCGTTGATAGTTGGGTCCTGTGCAATAGGACGCTTTGAATCGTGTCAGATCCGGAAGGAAGCAGCACTAAGAAGCTTATCTTATGTGCCGCAGGGGAGCCTGAAAGTAGCTAACTGTTCAAGCAGCGCTTAGAAAACGTTCTCGAAGGCAGGTGCACGGCTTTATTTAGAGCGAACTTTTGCTCTGAACCTTTAAGGAGTTGAAGGTATGGCCTATTTGGCTTTGTACAGAACTTGGAGGCCGAGGTTTTTTTCTGATGTAGTCGGACAGGAGAAAATAGTAACGGCATTGCTTAACGCAGTAAAAGAAAATAAAATGTCACATGCTTATTTGTTTTTTGGCCCGCGCGGTACCGGCAAGACCAGTGTCGCCAAAATTGTGGCCAAGGCGGTCAACTGTGAGCATCCGTCGGCAGGAGAACCATGCAACCAATGTACGTCTTGCCTAGATATCAACCAAGGTTCATTCATGGACGTTATTGAAATAGACGCTGCCTCCAACCGCGGTATAGATGAAATACGGGCTCTTAGGGAACAAGTACGCATTGCTCCCGCTCAAGGCAAAGTAAAAGTTTATATAATCGATGAAGCGCATATGCTGACTACGGAAGCTTTTAACGCTTTGCTGAAAACTTTGGAAGAACCGCCTCCGTCAGTCATTTTTATTTTGGCTACTACTGAATCGCAGAAAATTCCCGCTACGATATGGTCGCGCTGCCAAAGTTACGGCTTCCATCGTTTGACTTTAGAAGAAACGGTGGCCCGGCTGAAAGAAGTAGCCCAAGCGCAAAAGGTCTCCCTGGAAGCGGACGCCGCGGAGTTGATTTCCCAGCGGGCCAACGGGGGGTTGCGGGACGCTTTAAGTATTTTGGATCAAATATTGATTTATCAGATGGACCAGGTAATCAGCAAACAAGATGTACTGGACGTTTTAGGCGCGGTAGATGAAAATTTTCTGAACGATATATTTGAGACGATACTCAGCAAAGACGCGGAAAAGATTTTGGATCTTTTAGCGGCGGCTTTGACGCAGGGAAAAGAAGGGCAGCAACTGGTGCGTGATTTAAGCATGTACATGAGGGATCTGCTTTTATATAAACTCATAGGCAATAAAGCCAAATTCAACATAATCAATGATTTTAACAATCCTATTTTACAACAGCTGGAAAAAAATCATGTGTCTCCACGGCAAATATTATCAGCGATTAAAATACTAATGGACACCGGTGAAAAAATGCGCTTTAGCGAGGGAAACAAGTTTTTGCTGGAAATCACCTTTTTAGAACTGCTGAATTTTTTTCATTCTGCTGCGTATGAGGAAAAAACGGAAAACCAAGCGGCGGTATCTAAACAGCCCGTTCGGGAGCATACTGCTGACGCCGCTAACGAGGCTAACGCTAAGCTATGGACCGCTATTTTAGCTAAAGTCAAGGAGCAAAAGATCCCCACGCACGCTTTGCTGTCGCAGGGCAGATTGGTAGGTATCAAACAAGACACCGCTTTTATTGGGTTCCGCAAGGGATATAAATTTCACAAAGAACGAATGGACGAAAAAGTGAATAAGGACATTTTAGAAACAGTACTAAAACAATTATTAAACCGCGAAACAAAAGCGCGTTTCTTTTTTTTGAACGATGAGCAAAATAATGATTATATAGTAAACAAAGCTATTGAATTTTTTGGCGAAGACATTATAGAAATAAAAGAGTAGGAGGAAATAAAATGAAATTCAGTCCGAGCGGCGGAAACATGAGCAAAATGATGAAGGAAGCTAAAAAAGTGCAGGAACGCATTGTCCAATTGCAGGAGGAATTAAAAGAACGCGAGCTGGAAACTTCATCAGGCGGAGGCGCGGTAACGGTAACCGTAAACGGCAAACAGGAAGTGAAAAAAATCAGGATAAAACCCGAAGCGGTTGACCCTGATGATGTGGAAATGTTAGAAGACTTAATATTAACGGCTATAAACGAAGGAATAAAATCCTCTCAGGAAATGGTTTCCGACGAAATGGCGAAAATAACCGGCGGGTTAAATATACCGGGGCTATAAAAAACTTATCTTACACGCAATCCGTTGAAAAGCGTTCGAATATGCTGACCGCAAAATAGAGAGGTACTGCTTTGCGACTTGCCTTACCACTGGAAAAACTTATAGAACATCTGGCGTTATTGCCAGGTATTGGGCCCAAAACCGCTCAAAGGCTGGCGCTTTATATCTTGAAATATCCTCGCGCCAATGCCGAAGCGTTGGCTCAAAGTATTATAGACTTGCGGGAGCGGGTATTTCCATGTGAAATATGCGGGTTCCTGACTGATGTTCAGCCCTGTTCCATATGCCGGGACGCAGAGCGCGACAATAGCATACTGTGCCTTTTGGAAGAAAGCACCAACGTTGTCGCTATCGAACGTTCAGGCTTTAAAGGCCGTTATTATGTTTTAAATCAGCATTTTCAACTTTTGGGCAGCAACTTAAACGAGATCGATTTAAATAAACTAAAAGCGCTATTAGCAGGCGGGCAGGTAAAAGAAGTGCTAATGGCGTTAAGCCCCGATATCGAAGGAGATATTTTGGCTAGATATTTGGCGGCGGCTATTTCTGAATTTCAACCCTTAAAAATAACCCGGCTGGCGCATGGCTTACCGGTAGGCGGAGATATAGAATTTACCGATGATATCACTTTAAGAAAAGCGATCGAGGACCGCAAAGAATTTTAGAATAATCCCCTTGTTTTTGGCATAGAATTCCAGATATAAAGATTTTTAACCCTAGAAAGCAGGCGTAAATTTTTAAGGCGGTTTTTATACGCCGGAAACCCTGTGAAGAGGGTCATAATTTTATTATCAAATTAATTGAGGTGAAGTAAATGATATACGGCCCCATTATTATAGGCGCACTGGTACTTATTGTTTTAGTGGCGCTATTCGCTCAAATATTGATGAAACCTATAAAATTGATCTGGAAACTGCTGGTAAATTCCGGCATAGGCTTGCTGTTACTTTTAGCGGCCAATTTTATAGGGCAGTATTTTAACCTCTCTTTGCCCATTAATATAATCACCGTATTGATGGCGGGCTTTTTAGGCGTACCGGGAGTCCTGCTCCTGTTTGTATTGAAATTTATACTGAATTTTATTTAGAGTTGCTGTTGGCTTTTCAAACCCGCTAGTTTAGACCAGACCAGTGGTTATGTAACGCGAATAAATGATTGTTTTACATATATATATAAGCATTTAGCAAAACGCTGACCTAACATTTTTTTTAAGAAAAAGTATTTGTTTCTAGGGTTTATTTAATTTAAAATCGGTTAATATATTGCAAATTAATTTATTTATTTAAATAAATATTATCACACATATTCATCAATATGAGTACTATTTATTAGATTAACATAATTCTTGACGCATATTTACAACTAAACTATACTATAAATAGTTTCTTTAAGAGTTTACTATAATGTTCATGGGAGGTGTTGGTCTTTCATAACAACGGCCAAGGTAGAGCTGTGGAGGCTTTTGTCGGCGAGTACGCTTCGGGAAAAAGCGAAATAGCTATCAATAGAGCTTTAGAGCTTCTGCACAGCGGACAATCAGTTACTCTAGTGGATCTTGACACCGTCGAACCTTTTTACACTATAAGGCCGTTAAAAGAAGCTCTTATCGAAAAAGGCCTGGACGTCATCAGCTTTTCCCGCTCCGATTCTTTTGGATTGGGCGAAACGGGAGCTATGCTTCATCCTCAAGCCAGATGGATATTAAAGCATGAAGGCAGCTTGATCATCGATGTCGGTTACGGCGTTCATGGTATTAGGACTTTAAACTTGATAGAAGGCGCTTATGAATCTCAAGAATTAGAAATCATCGCGGTCATTAACTCCCGCCGTCCGATGACCAACTCCGTGTCTAAGATCGTGGAGTATATCAAAGAATTAGGCCGGGTTGACGCTATTATCGCCAATGCTCATTTGGGGGATGAAACTAATGTTGAAGATTTGATAAACGGCAATATTATTATTATGCAGGCGGCGGATATATTAAATATTCCAGTAAAATAT